>CANQBU010000104.1 GCA_947589615.1 uncultured Clostridia bacterium
AAACGAGATATGGGATAAATAGGTCTATGGGCTTTTCCGACCTTATAAGAAAGGCGGTGACAATCAATTATGTTGTGCGAAAGTATGAAGATGAGCTTATTGATTATGGAAGATTAAGAAATGCTATTATCCATAGCAACAATGAAGATATAGTAATTGCCGAGCCGCATGAACAAGTGGTTAAAAGTATTGAACATATAGAAAAATTACTTACGACGCCTCCATTGGCACTTGAAACAGTTGCAAGGAAAAATGTTATGGTGACATATTCGGGCAAAAGTATGCGAGAGGTGATAACGCTTATTGCATCTTCGGGCTATAGCAATATTCCCGTTTATAAAAACAATGCTTTGCTTGGGGTTGCAAACGGACAAAAAATATTGCATTCTCTCGGTCAATTTTTGATTGCAGGAGGAACGGCAGAGGCATTTTTGGATAATGTCCAGATTGAGGATATGCTTCAAAGCCTTGCAGACAGTATATATTATGTAGTCAAAAAAGCGGACTGCACAGTTGAAGAGGCACTAAATGAATTTAACAATAATCATAAGCTGCTTGCCATTCTTTTCACCAAAAATGGAAATTCAGACGAGCTGCCATTGGGGATAATGACAGGTGCAAATGTTGCTCAAGCGCAAAATATATTGGAAAATTATTGACAAAGAATTTTTTATTGTGATATAATAGCAAAAACGATGATAAAAGACGCGGTTTTCTCAAATTTCTTTTTCAGAGAGTTGTTGGCTGGTGAAAAACAATAAAGGACTGAGAAAATTATCACTTTTGGAGTTGCAGAGGGGAAATTTTTAGTAACTTTTGCCGGGACTTCCCGTAATAGAAGGCGTGGGTGATTGCCCGCTAAGATTACAAGTGGTTTATAAAGCCTCACAAGGCTCTTGTGTCTTGTTGAGGTTTTTTTAATTAAAAGGAGTGAAAAATGTATAAAAAAGTTGATACAAAACTGGATTTTTTAGGAAATGAAAGACGAATTTTGGAATTTTGGGAGAAAAACAAAATAATTGATAAAGCATTAAAACTGAATGAGGGAAGTGATAAAAGTTATTGCCTTTATGACGGACCTCCAACGGCAAACGGTAAACCTCATATTGGTCACCTGCTTACTAGAGCGATGAAGGATATATTGCCAAGATTTAAGTCAATGAAAGGTTATTATATCTATCGTAAAGCAGGGTGGGATACTCATGGCCTTCCAGTTGAAGTTGAAATAGAAAAGAAACTGGGGCTTAATGGTAAACAAGACATTGAAAAATATGGTGTCGACAAGTTTATCAATCTTTGCCGATCGTCTGTTTGGGAATACAAAGAAATGTGGGAAAAGTTCACCAAAAGGGTTGGCTACTGGGTTGATATGGATAACGCCTATATTACTTACGATAATAACTATATAGAAAGCGTTTTTTGGGCATTAAAGGAAATGGACAAGAAGGGGCTTGTGTATAAGGGATATAAGATTATGCCATATTGTCCGCGCTGCGGAACAACTTTGTCCAAAATGGAACTTGAAAATGGTGATAACTACAAAGTTTTAAAGGAAAATTCAATTTTTGTTAAGTTTAAAAGCCTTGAGGAGGAAAACACCTATTTTCTAGTTTGGACAACTACTCCATGGACTCTTCCATCAAATGTTGCCCTTTGTATGAATCCAAACGAGCAGTATGTGAAGATTGAAAGCGAAGGCAAAAACTATATTATGCTTGAAAAACTTGTTCCTACATTGTTTGAAGAGGGAAGTTACAAAGTTGTTTACAAAAAGAAGGGAAAAGAATTTGAATATCACAAATATCAACCTTTGTTCGATTATGTTAAAGATGAAGTTAAAAAGGGATATTTCGTCATTGTCGATGATTATGTAACCACCGAAGACGGAACAGGTATTGTTCATATAGCGCCTGCATTTGGTGAAGATGACTATAATGCTTGCCGAAAATATGATATAGATTTTGTTCAACTCGTTGACGAGGCGGGCAAAATGTCAAATAAAACTGATTTTGGCGGATTATTTGTCAAAGATGCTGACAAACATATAATTGAAAAGTTAAAAAATGAAGATAAAATGTTTAAGGTCTTGCCATTTGAACACTCTTATCCACACTGCTGGAGATGTAAGAGTCCTTTACTCTACTATGCGAAGGATACATGGTTTATAAAGACAACTGCTATAAAAGACAACATGATTGCAAATAACAACAGCGTATATTGGTGTCCAGACCATATAAAGAAGGGAAGAATGGGAAACTTCCTTGTCAATAATATTGATTGGGGAATTTCTCGAAACAGATATTGGGGAACACCACTTCCATTCTGGGTTTGCCCAAATGGTCATATACATGTAGTCGGAAGCGTAGATGAGATTGAAGAATTATCGGGCGTTCGCCCTGACGATTTGCATAAGCCATGCCTCGATAAGATAAAATTCCCATGTCCTGTGTGCAAAGAGGAGATGAAGAGAACGCCAGAGGTTATGGACTGCTGGTTTGACAGCGGTGCTATGCCATTTGCACAATATCACTATCCTTTTGAAAATAAGGAAAAATTTGAAAAATCATTCCCTGCTGATTATATAAGCGAAGCGATTGACCAAACAAGAGGCTGGTTCTATACATTACAAGCGGTAAACACTGCATTGTTCAACAAATCCCCATATAAATCATGCAATTTGCTTGGCTTAGTTCTTGATAAACACGGATTAAAAATGTCAAAATCACTTGGAAACGGAATTGACCCATGGTCGATATTGGATAATGAGGGTGCCGATGCATTAAGATGGTATTTTTATAATAGTTGCGTTCCTGGGCAGGGACTTGCCTTCAATGAAGACAACTTGCTAGATTTACAAAGGAAATTTATGGGCACACTTTGGAATGTGTATGCTTTCTATGTGCTATATGCCGAAATTGATAAAATTGATCCTACAAAATATACTTTTGATGATTGCGAACTGACATTTCTTGATAAGTGGCTTTTGTCCGACTTCAATGCTCTTGTAAAGTTTGTTGATGAAAGCCTTGAAAAACTCGACATTCTATCTGCATCAAGGGAAATCACCTCTTTTGTAGATAAACTTTCAAATTGGTATGTCCGCCGCTCAAGAGAAAGATTCTGGCAAAGCGAAGATACGCCAGAGAAGAGGTCGGCATACAAGACATTGTATGAAGTTCTTGTCGGTCTATCAAAACTTTTAGCACCATTTATACCATTTCTTTCAGAAGAAATCTATCAAAACTTGGTTAAGAGTTTAGATGAAGACGCCCCTGAAAGCGTTCATTTCTGCGAGTTTCCAGTTGCAAACGAAAAGATGATAGATACCTCGCTTAATGAAGGTATGGATAAAGTGCTTGAAATAGTCAATCTTGGAAGAACAACCCGTGCCGCAAGCGGCGTCAAGAATCGTCAACCATTATCTAAAGTTTTGATTTGTTCAACAAAGGAATTAAATCTCGATGATTCACTTTTGGGCTTGATAAAGGACGAATTAAATGTCGAAAATATTGAATTTTTGGATAACGCCGATGAATATGTGGCATTTGAAGTTAAGCCACAACTGAAAACATTGGGACCAAAATATGGAAAAAATCTTAACGAAATACGAGAATACTTGAATAATTGCAATCAAAATGACCTCGTTTGCAAGGCAAAAGAGGGTGAAGTTCATTTTACCACTCCAAGCGGCGTAGATATAGTTTTGACAATAGATGACTTGCTTGTTTCCTTGAAGAATAAAGAAGGATATTATTCAGATACCAATGGCGAAACAACGGTTATCCTTGATACAGCAATTGACCAAAGATTAAAGGAAAAAGGCATAGTTGCCGAATTTGTAAGCAAGGTTCAAAATCTCAGAAAAGACAGCGGGCTTGAAGTTATCGACCATATAACCGTTGAAGTCAGCGGCGATAAAGTGCTAGAAGATGTTGTAATTTCAAATAGGGACGCTATTTCAAAGACCCTTCTTGCCGATAAATTCCAATTAGGGAAAGATGGCGATTTTAACACCTTGATGTCACTTGATGATAACTCATTAAATATATATATAAGAAAAGTTTAAAATATTGATTGCCAAGCGATAAAGAAATCTTGAAAATTGCCCAAAAGTGTGTAAAAATCGAATAACTCATAGAAATTCTATGGGTTATTTTTTTAAATTAGATGAAATTTTATGGCAATTAAAAGTGATAATTTTTTACTGCAAGCGAAGTTATTTAAGCAGGCAAAATACTCATATTTTTACTTAAAAATTAAATTTTTTAAATTTTTAAAAAATATTAACAAAATCACTTGACATATTGGGGGGGGGGATTTCGTATAATAAGATTGTAGCATAATATAATATAACTAAAATAAATATTTTTAACCATGACATTTTCAAAATTTTACTTTGTCGAATGTAAATTTTTTTTGAAAAATGGGAGGTGTAATATGAAATTGACAAAAAGGGAAAGTCGATCGCTATTTATGATTTTTGCGATTTTTGCTGCTTTGATAATTTCAATATTTTGTTGCATTCCAAGAAAAGACAAAAAATTACCTGTTAAAGAAGAGACTCGTGCCTCTACGGGGTTTACAAATGTAGTTGAATTGGGTTCGAATACATATACTTTATCTGACGGAAATATTTATTGGGCAAAAAGTGATCTAACTATAAATCATCAAGTAAATGTTTCTGGAACAGCTGTTTTATATATTCCTTCGTGGGAAAGTGAAGTTAAAATAATAGCGAACGGTAGTTCTCAAGCGGGAATTCATTTGACTAGTGGGAACACTCTTATAGTTGTTGGCGCTGACGTCTTGGAACCCCATGGAGCAGATGGAGCTGATGAGGGCGGAGGAGGCGCAGGTATTGGTGGCAATGGTGGAAGTGAAAAGGGCGGCAATGGCGAAACTATGGGCACTCTATATGTTCTTGGGACGATTAATTTGTTTCCTTATTCAGGCTACCCAGGATCTAATTGTTCCGCGGGCGCCAGAGGTTTTGGCGCTG
>CANQBU010000105.1 GCA_947589615.1 uncultured Clostridia bacterium
GCATCTTGGAAACCCCTGATCCTGAAATTGTAGGTCAGGAAGCGGCTGCCCAAGAAAGATATTTTACATGGCATACATACAACTGCCCTCTGTGGGAGTATCAATATGTTATTCACGGTTCGGCGAGAGACTTTTCAAATTGGGAATTTATCCGAAAGGATTATCGCGGATGGAGAATTACTGACTAATTAAAAATTGACAAAATAGGAATAGACAAATAACTTCAAAAATGTTGTTTGTCTTTTTTATTTTCAAGAATAAACATGTTTTTAATTGTTTTTTGTGCAAAAAAGTAATATAAAATTAAAAAAAGACTGAAGATTTGCCTTCAGCCTTAAACAAGCATTTTTGCTTGCTTTTACACAATATTCATGATTTTTAATTTGCTTTATTTGATTATTTAAGTTTAACAGTTGCGCCAGCTTCTTTGAGTTTAGCCTCGAGTTGTTTTGCTTCTTCAGCAGGAACATTCTCTTTAATAGCTTTTGGAGCGCTTTCAACTAAAGCTTTAGCTTCACCAAGTCCAAGACCTGTGATTTCTCTAACAACTTTGATTACAGCGATTTTGTTTGCACCAACTTCTGCAAGTTCAACTGTAAATTCTGTTTTTTCTTCTGCAGCAGGAGCAGCAGCACCAGCAGCAGGAGCGGCAACTGCAACAGGGGCAGCAGCACTAACACCAAAAGTTTCTTCAAGTTCTTTTACGAGTTGAGAAACTTCAAGAACACTCATAGATTTAATTTCTTCAACTAATTTTGCGATATCAGCCATTTTAATAATCCTCCTAAAATAATATTATTTGTTAGCAATAGCATTTAATGCTCTTGCAAGCCCTTCAACAGGGGCAATTGAAACTCTAGCAAGCCCAGTAATAGGGGCATTGAGAGTACGAAGAAGTGTAGCAATAAGAACTTCTTTTGTAGGAAGTTTAGCTAACGCTTCAATTTCCTTGCTTTCAACGATCTTACCATCAAGTAAACCAAATTTAACAGTTAATTTTTTAGTTTTTTCAGCAGTTTTGCAGGTAATACGAGCCCCGCTAACTTCGTCATCGTAACTAAAAGCAACTGCGCTTGTGCCATGAAGAAATTCTTCGGCACCATTGATTCCAAGTTCGCTTAGTGCAAGGAGTAATAGTTTGTTTTTGTAGACTTTGTATTCTGCGCCATTATTTTTAAATTCACGACGCATTTCTGTGTCTTCAGCAACGGTGAGAGCGTTGTAGTCAACGAAAGTTACAGATTTTGCTTTTGAAAGTTTTTCTTTAATTTCTTCAACTATCAACTTCTTTGCTTCTAAATTAGCACTCATGAAATCTTTTCCTCCTTTAAATGAATATTGTGGTTAAATAAAAATCTCTACGCTTTAAGGAAAAAAGCATAGAGATATAAATCAATATTCACTTTTTTCCTCGGCAAGCACATTAATAAATGTTTACGTTTCACACTTGCTGTCTCAGGAGAAGATTTTAAATAACTCTTATATTATAATTCAATAATCTTGAAAAGTCAATAAAATTTTAAAATTTTTTAAAAAATTGTCAAAACGCTTGCATATAGGGGGGGGGGATATCGTATAATGTATATATACATTGCAAACAATTATTTAATTATTATGAAAAACTTAAGGCTACCTACAAATTCGACAAAGTGTTTTTAAAATTATATAAATATGATTTTATACTATAAGATTAGAGAACAAATATAAATTTAAAAAGAGTAAAACATATTTTAATTATCGGGAATTTCAAAATTAATTTTTGCAAAATTTGTAGAAGAGGAGGTTAAATTATGATAAAAAGAGGAATTTTTAAATTTTTTTTACTAATTGCCTGCTTTTGTTCAAGCCTGTCATCTTTTTTTGTTGGTTTAAAGCTTTGCGGTGTGATTGGAAATGTTGCTGGCGAGGCGTTTGTATCCACTGATACAAATTACGCTTCAATCGGCGAAATTTGGGACGGTTCAAAGTTTAATTTTGACAATCTTTCTAGTTTATTACAATTAGTAACTGGCGATAATAATACTTCAGTAGCCAATAGGAATAAAATCTATGAAAAGGCAGCCGCTAAAACAAATGCGGAAGATATGAGAAATGGCAACAATGGGCAAGATATCGTGGTAATTCTTGGAGGGCTCAAGTGGACTCCAGTATATCTTTCATATGATAATGACTCATCTAGAACTCCTTTGTTAACATTATGGTTGTCAGAGATAGGTCAGCTTGGAGGCAAACCTTATGGAGATGGATTAACTTTTAGTAGTCTTGGTAAATATAGCGGTCCATCTGTGCAATATGGTATATCTACGGCTTCCTCTCCTCCAGTAAATATGTATGGTACATCTTATATAAGGTCAGTCGTTTTGAATAATGGCGGCAATTATATGAATGCTAAAAATGAACTTACTTATTTTTCTAAGGTGTCAAACTCAGTTTTTTCACCATTTACAGTTTCAGGCACAAATAATAAAACAATAGCAGATTACATTGCAACTCCCGAAACGATATCTTGGCAAAAAAAACAAACTGCAAAGGAAATACTGGGTGATGAATATAATTTACCGAATGAAGACTTAACAACTACAACGGGATTTTATTCTGATAAGTATTATGATAGTAACTTTACAAATATTGATGGTTATACTGCATGGGGGAGTGATAAATTATGGATACCATCGTTAACAGAAATAGGGTATGTTGATAAGGAATGGGGTAGTAGCGATACAGTGACGCATTTAGGCTTATGGCATACCTCAGATGCCCAAAGAGAAGTGGATTCAAATGAACTTAAGTTTTATTGGTTGCGATCTGGGTCAGATGCAAGTAAAGGTTATGTATTTAGGTATTGGCTAGTGTCAAGAGAAAATAGTGATGTGAATGCGAAGGGTATTGGTAGTCAGAAAATAGCGCCTCGTCCCGCTCTCCATTTGAATTTAGAAATGGCTATTGATAGCGCGCTTCCGGAAGTCACAATTTCTCTATGTAGTGGATACGGTAGTAATACTCAAATTAATTCTACCACTGTTAAATATTCAAAATATGGAAGTAATGTAAGCATTCCATCGCGCACAGGATATACTTTCAATGGATATTATTCACAAGTAAATGGCAATGGTGAACAATATATTAATAGTAAAGGCGAATGGATTAAAGTATGGGATAAAATGACAAACGGCACCCTCTATGCACACTGGATAGGAAACAGTTATCAAGTTCACTTTAACGCTGAAAGTGGCTCTGGGAAAGGCACTGGAACGATGAATAATCAATCTTTTATATATGGCACAGCACAGAATTTGACTAGAAATAGTTTTACGGCACCAGTAGGCTACTATTTCGCGGGCTGGGACACAAAAGAAGCTGGCACAAAAGTAGAATATACGGACGGGTATAATGCCATAAATTTAACTAATGTCAAAGGTGGCACGGTTGATTTATATGCAGTTTGGCTGCCCGAGACATATAATATAACATTTTATGCAAATAATGCTGATGATACATATGGGTCGGGCGGCACAGTAAATGGAAGTAGCAGCCAAAATTATCAATACACATTTGATCAAGAAGTGACGGTTTATGATACGGAAGAAAAAACAAGTTATTCTTCTTCGCCGCTATATTTCTTTAGGTCAGGATATAGATTGCTTGGCTTTACATTGACAAGTTCAAAAAGCTATAGCAGTAGTGATTTATACAAATTAGACAGTAATGGAAAATTAAAAATACCCGATATGGGTGGAGATGGTTTATCAAATGGAGCACTCTACGCTCAGTGGGCAAAGGAAAGTTACAAAATCCAGTTTGATGCTGGAGGAGGATATATAAATGGTGAGAATACATATCAAAACACCTATCAATTTGGCGAAACAATAACATTAAACAAGGATAAAAATGGCTCAGGCAGTAAAAATTCATTTTTCCTTTACAAAAAAGGCTACAAATTCAAAACATTTGATAAGGGGACAGTAAACGGAGATACCTATACTATTCCAGACTTAGGAAAAGATGTAAGTAAAGATAATAGTTACCAGACTATAACCGCTCAGTGGGATGTAAGACAATACACAATTAAATTTGATCCAAACGGGAAAACATTTTTGGGTGATACACCGTCTGAAAAGACGCTACCATATACAGGAAGTATTGATATGCCAAGTGCGAGAAGTTTAGGCTACTTGCTTGCGGGCTGGTCAACTGGAAGCGGATCACGTATATATAAAAGCAACGAAAAAAATGTAGAGATTTCAGATATAGTGAAAGACGTGCAAGAAGGAGAAGCCGATCCTGTCCTAGTAACTCTCTATGCACAATGGCAGGACACATGGGGTAGTTATGGAGTAAGTAACTTAGAACCATCATTAAGCGGATACTATGAATTGTCGACACCTGAGCATATGGGCTGGCTTGCCCGTGAATTGCAAGGAGGACAGACATTCAAAGGTCAGAGATTCAGGCTAACTGCAAGTATAAATTTAAGTGCTCATCCATGGCTAAGCGAAGGGACATTCCAGGGGACATTCGATGGGAATGGCTATCAGATATATAACTTAAATACTACAGACAATGCAAATGTTGAACTAAGTGACTATGAAGGTCTTTTTGCCCAAACAGGAGGTCCAGGAATACCTGCGCGATTGGAGAATATTACCATTATTTCCGGCAAATTAAAAGGCAAGAGTTATGTAGGAGGCCTAGCGGGAAGTGCTGAAGATACGATAATTAGAAATTGTTTAAATTATGTAAGCGTAGAAGGAACAAGTTATGTCGGTGGATTAGTTGGACAGAAAACCGAATCTGATATATCGAATGCTTCAGCGACAACATCAGGTTGTATAAATTACGGAAATGTAAAGGGAAATGGTGAAAATGTAGGCGGCCTGTTTGGGTATAGTTCAGACTGTAAAATAAATGCTTGCTATATGAGAGGAAATGTAACAAACAATGGAGGTAGT
>CANQBU010000106.1 GCA_947589615.1 uncultured Clostridia bacterium
AATTCTCGTTCATCTATATCTAAAACAAGAATTTCTTTGATAGTAGAATTCTTTTCTTGACATAACTTTAATGCAAAAAGAATTGAGATTCCATCTCCATCACCTAAAAATAGTATACGTTTTGCAGAAACATTTTTATATAAAAATTCCACTTGCTTCTTTGCGTCTTTAATATTCATATACCATTGGGATACTTCATGATTAGGTTTTAGTTTTAAATTTTCGTAATCTTTATAAAAATTCTCCATTTGCCACCATATTTTTATATTTTAATTTTTCCATTAAATGATTTGACTTACCATGTTTTTTAAAAACAAGTTATTCTGTATCTTTTAACATTATCCAGCCAGCACCATTGCTTCTTGGGACCTGTAATGGTTCTATTCTCTTTACATCTTTCAACCAAATTAATGTGCAATATTTCTTTTGCAATGTCGACTCCCAATCTTCAAACTTATCTGTTCCAATTTGTTTGCCATAATTAATTCTTATCTCTTCAACCTTTTCAGGTGTCAACTCATAATATGCAACCTTCTCTACCCGCGCCGTAGCAGTAATATCCTTACCCGTCTCCTTTAACAAAATAATATCATCTTTTTGGACTTTGTTATAAGGTGCGATTTTATGCATCGCCCACCTGCTTTCGATTGTTTTTTCTCCATTTAAAACCATATCAAAAAATGGTTGTCTTAATATTGCAATGTGTTTCATGTTTTTATTATAACATATATTTTTCATGTTCGTATATTATTTTTTATAATTTTAGTTTTATTATTATATTTCTATGGTAAAAAGATAAATAAAAAATTGCCATGATCAATTAAAAAACTATAGCAATTTTTGTTCCTTTGCTGTAAAAAAATATTTTTACATTCTTTATATAATTTTATAAGTTAACGCCACTAAATGCCTTTTCTTCCTCGCGCCCGATTTTTGCAATAACAAATTTTTATTGAAAATTTTTCAATTTTTTCTATCTCGGACTAAAGTTTCAATGATTCCTTTAAATGATTTTTTCTCTTCGTCTGTAAGTTTGCCCCAATTATGTAATAAATCTTTAATTTCTGGAGTCAACTCTATCATCTCATTTTCACAAAATAAATCCGCCAATGTTATTCCTAATGCCTCGCAGATATTTTCTAACGGAGGCAAAGTTGGAAGTGATTTTCCACTAAGCCAAGAATGAAAAGTCTGATTTGAAATGCCAGCTTCATGGGATAGTTTGTATATTGACCAACCACGCTCTACTCTCAGTTTATCAATTTTTCTTGCAATATCAATCATATTCTATTCCTCTTTACAAATTTAAAAACTTTTATTCAGTTATTCTTTATTATTATAATCCATGTTTTCCTCCCATTATTCAATAGTTCTTGCTAAATTTGCAGAAATTTATTCAATAATTATTGATTATTTTTATTTTTTATATTATTATTTGTCCATGGAACATACTGCATGCTTTACAGGTCATAGGCCGAAGGGGCTTCCTTGGTTTTATGATGAAAACAAGCCAAATTGTTTGGCTTTTAAGAAATTCTTACTTTCCACACTTCGCGGAGCTATCAACTATGGACTTAGAACCTTTTTAACAGGAATGGCAGAAGGATTTGACATGATTGCAGCTGAATCTATAATAGAACTCAAGAATGAGTTTTCCTACATTAAGTTGATCGCTGTGATTCCATGTATTGGTCAAGAATTGAAATGGAGCACCTCACAACAAAAACGATACCATAAAATTTTGCAGAAGTGTGATGACAAGATTATTCTTTCAAAGTCTTATACTCCAAACTGTATGATTGATCGAAACAAATACATGGTTGATCACTCATCGTTTGTTATTGCTTGCTATAACGGCAAACATGGCGGAACTGAGAAAACAATTCGCTATGCCCAGCAAACAAATAAAAAAGTCAAGATAATAAATCCAGAGAAATATCACTAAATTATTAAAGAATAGAAAATACTGTATTAATATTGCTTTTAACTCTGCTTTAACGCATATTGCATTATATAAAAAATGCCTTCTCAAAAAAAGAAGGCAAATCACTTGTTTATCTGGAGCAGGCGACGGGAATCGGACCCGCGAATCACGCTTGGGAAGCGTACATTTTACCACTAAATTACGCCTGCATATTTTGCTTGAATTAAAACGTTCCTTTTAACTCCTTTTCATTATATCATAAAAAAAATTTTATTGCAACTTTTTATTAAAAGTTTTCATATCCTATATTATGACAAAATTTTTAAACAAAAGCAGTTGTTACATAGGAGAAAATGTTGTATTTGGCAAAAATGTCGTGATTTATGAAAACAATCATGTCGAAAATTGTCGAATAGGCGATAATACCATTCTTCTCCCTAACAATTTTATTCTAAATTCTGTGATTGGAAATGATTGCAAAATACATAGTAGCGTAATCGAGGAAAGCCAAATTGAAAATAATGTGAGCATTGGTCCATTTGCAAGGCTGCGTCCTAACTGCAAAATCAGTTCTTCTGTCAAAATCGGCAATTTTGTGGAAATTAAAAATAGCAAGGTGGGGCAAGGCACAAAAATTAGTCATCTTGCCTATGTTGGAGATAGCGAAATCGGCAAGAACTGTAATGTCGGTTGTGGCGTTATTTTTGCAAACTATGACGGCAAATCTAAGCACAAAATTACTATCGGCAATCATGTTTTTATAGGGTCAAATTGCAACCTGATCTCCCCTCTTAATATTGACGATGACAGTTACATTTGTGCGGGAACGACTGTTACTGAAAATGTAGACAAGGAAGACTTTGTTATTGGCAGAGTTAGGCAAGAGGTAAAGAAGAAAAGAGCAACTAAATATTGGAACAAGGAGGAAAAATGAGCATTTATTTCGGCACAGATGGTTTCCGTGGCGTTTATGGAGAGGTAATTTCACCCTCAATCGCATATAAAGTGGGAAATAGTCTAGGCGGGCTTTGTAGTAAGGGAAAAATTTTGATTGGGCGAGATACGCGGCGGAGCGGAAGTTTGCTTTCCCTATCATTTGCAAGTGGTATTATGAGCCATGGCCCCTACACCTGTAATCGCCTATCTTACAAAATTATTTCACTATGACTTTGGCGTGGTTATCAGTGCCAGTCACAATCCTAAAAATTACAATGGTATAAAAATTTTTGATAGCGAAGGATTTAAAATAAAAGAAGAATTGGAAGGAGAAATAGAAAGAAAAATTCTCTATTCTAGTGAAATTGGATATGATAAAGTGGGAAGATACTCCTCGCGCCCTCAGCTTATCAAATTTTACAAAAACAACATTTTAAAAAATTTCTCACCTCTTGACGGAGTGAAAGTTGTCCTCGACCTTGCTAATGGTGCTTCATATTCAATTGCAAAAGAGTTGTTTTCAAAACTGGGTGCGAGGGTTATTGCACTAAATAATGGCAAAAATGGTAAAAAAATCAATGTAAAATGTGGCGCTTTGTATCCTGAGACGCTTGCCGCATATGTCAAATATTACAGTGCCGACATGGGCTTTTCCTTTGATGGAGATGCCGACAGAATTATAGCCTGTGATGAAAAAGGAAATATTTTAGATGGTGACGACATCCTCTTCCTTTTGGCAAAATTTATCCGTCCTTCAAGCGTTGTTGGAACAAGCATGACAAACAAGGGCTTGGAGGTTGCCCTAGCAAATCAAGGCATAAATCTTTTGCGTGCCGATGTAGGAGACAAATATGTCGTTGAGATGATGAAAAACAAAAATTCACCTTTGGGCGGCGAGCCCTCTGGACATATAATAAACTTTAATTATTCTACAACTGGTGACGGCGTTCTTACCGCTTTGACTATTGCAAGTTTTGTCAAGAAAGAAAATAAGTCACTTTCCAAACTGGTCACCCTCAAACATTATCCTCAAATAATAATAAATGTAGAGGTAATTGACAAGTATAGAATTTTAAATTCCGACCTACTGTCCGCCAAGGTTATTGAGTGTCAAAAACTCTTTGGGCAGAATGGAAGAGTGCTGGTGAGAGCAAGCGGAACGGAAAGCAAAATAAGGGTTATGTGTGAGCATAAAAATAAAGAATTGGCAGAAAATTGGGCAAAAATCATTGAAAATTTGATAAAAAACATAGAAAAAGACTATATTTAGCACAAAATCTAAAAATTTTGCTTTAAAAGTGTTCAAGCAAATACTTTCTTAAATTTACAAAAAAAGACGGATTTTTCCGTCTTTTTTCAATATTAATTATCTTTTTCAGGATAGTAATCGTCATTAATTGTTTGGTCTGCTATTGGCGTTTCAATCAAATGGTTCATTTCGCTCATAACATCATTTGCAATCAACACCTCTAAGTCCGAAAACATTTTACTCCCTTTTGTATCAACACAAGTTTTCTGGCGCGCTGTGATAAATTCTAGCACGTCTAGTGATTTTATAAGTCTTGTAAAAATTCGATTTGGCTCGGCTTCGTATAGTTTTAATTCTTTTGCCCTATCCAGCCATTCAAGCATTTCTCTTCCATAACGCGAGTCATTTGTTTTTAGGTATTCTCTTATCGCGATTTCTGGGTCTTTGAAAAAGTTTGCTTTCTTTACCGATGTCTTTAATGCTAAAAATGGCATTCCATAATCATTTTTTTCACGAAGATTTTTTTGAATTTCACTCTTATTTAGTCTGTCTAGTTTTTTCAAGTATTGCTTTAAGTGAGAACAGTCTATGGCATTACATCTGCCCGTTCTGTATTTCATTTTTCCTTCATAACTTCTAAATTTTCGTAAACACATCAAACTGTCTTCTTCATTTTGGAAGTGAAAGTGTGGAGAAGAGGCTGTATCACCAAACACCAACCTTCTTTTATCATCTCCAAGAAAAACATTGTGGTGTGGTGCAACATCGTTGTCATATCTCATTATTGGCATTGCTGCATTTGGACTGGCATC
>CANQBU010000107.1 GCA_947589615.1 uncultured Clostridia bacterium
AACCTGTAGCAATCAAAGTAATTTCAACTTCATCTTTCATATTGTCATCAATGCTTGTCCCGAAAATAATGTTGCAGCCTTCATCAACAACTTCTCGAACAAGGGCAGCCGCTTCAGAAATATCATCTTGAGTCAAGTCGCTTCCGCCTTTAACATTAATCAAAATGCCTGTAGCGCCTTCAATTGTTGTTTCAAGAAGAGGACTTGCAACTGCTTGTTTAACGGCCTCAAGTGCTTTATTGTCGCCCGCGCCATAGCCTATTCCCATGTGAGCAAGACCTTTATCCTTCATAATTGTGCAAACATCGGCAAAGTCAAGGTTAATAAGACCTGGATAAACAATAAGATCGGAAATTCCTTGAACACCTTGTCTTAAAACGTCATCAGCAAATTTGAAAGACTCAACAAGTGGGGTCTTCTTAGGAACGATTTGAAGAAGGCGTTCGTTTGGTATAACAACGAGTGCATCTACATACTTTCTTAATCTTTCAAGACCTTCCTCGGCATTCTTTTGACGAACTGGGCCTTCAAAGGCGAATGGTTTTGTAATAACGGCAATAGTTAAAATACCAAGTTCCTTGGCAATCTGTGCAATAACAGGTGCGGCACCTGTTCCCGTTCCGCCACCCATTCCGGCAGTAATGAAAACAAGGTTTGCATCTTTAAGCATATCTGTAAGAGAAGTTTTGCTCTCTTCAGCGGCTTTTTGCCCAATTTCGGGTTTAGCGCCCGCTCCTCTTCCACCAGTGAGCCTTTCACCAATTTGAAGACGAGTTTCTGCTTTGCTTAAAAGTAAAGTTTGTTGGTCTGTGTTTACAGCGATAAATTCAGCAACACTTACGCCTGCTTCAATCATACGATTGACAGCGTTACAACCGCCACCACCTACACCAACAACTTTAATTTTCGTGGCGCCTGTATTGTAATTATATTCCATAATCATTCTCCTTTGATATCTTTTTCATATTGTAATACTTTTTGAATAAATTTGCAATAGTTTTCGAGTAAATTCTTAAAAAATGTATAAAATAATCTTTTTATTCACAATTTGTGAATATTTATACATTTGCAATTATATAGATTTTATAGTAAAAATGCAAGCGATTTTTACATATTTATATATAAATTTTTTGAGCAAGCAAATTGGGAATCAATTTAAGCGAGCGCCGCATATAAAAGTGAATAGATTGAAGCAAGTTCGGGTTTTTCCTTCCCCGGCAGTCTTGGAACGCCATAGGCAATGTTTCTTCCAAGGCATTTTGCCAAATAATCCCTTGCGCCCTTTATCCTTGTAATTCCGCCGCCTGTCAAGTATATAGGAAGGAATCTTTCAAACTGAGCGGAACTTAGTTGAAGGCTTTTTGCAATTACATCGGCAAGTTCCTCAATGCGATAAGATACGACTTCGTTTGCAAAGTTAAGAGGTATCTTTATCATTTTTCCTAAGTCGGTTTTAAGTTCATAGAAATCATTTGCCCCACCTTTCAATGAAAGCACAATTTGTTTTTTAAGCCTGTCCGCCTCGCCCATTGAAAGTTCAAACGCTTCTGAAAGGTCGTTTGTAATAAAGCCACCACCTCTCGATACTGATACAAGCGAGCTTAGTCCGTCACCCTTTACAAGAGCAATTCCTGTCGTTAAATCTCCGCCATCGATAAGCAGCGTCAATTCCTCTCGTCTTTCTCTTGGGACAAGATATTGCGCTTCGGCAAGAGGCTCTGAAATATATTCGACAGTAGAAAATCCTAGTCCACCTGCAATGCTATTAAAGATTTCAATAAACTCGCGATTTGCATAGATTATTGAAAGGCTTGCCGATAGCAAAGTCCCGCTTTCAGCAGTCGGGTCAATAGAGGCAAATCCATCGACTGAAAAGGAAAGTGGGCTTACCGAAACCACTTCCACTTCTCCATGTTTTGATTTTTCACCCGCGAGATAGAAAAGTGAATCAATGTCTTGTTTTTTAATTTTTCTTCTGCTTCCAAGATTTATGCTTTCTTGCACAACAATGACAGAAGAAAATTCGGCGGGAACACCAATATAAATTTTATCAATATCGTTTACATCAAATTGTTTTAACATTTCTTCAAAAAGAGAGGGAAGCCTGTCTTTATACAAAAACTTTCCTTCATAAAACCCTTCATAGTCAACTTCTTGATAGCCCTTTACCTTTATTGTGTCATTGATACCCTTGCCAGCCAGCATTGCACGAATGGTCGATGAGCCGATATCAAAAACCAAAACAAAATTTTCTCTCATAGTTCTTCACCCAAATCTTTTGTATGCAATTATATATAAACAACTATATTTTAATATAAATATAACTAAAAGTCAATCATTTTGAAATATAGTTTAAATTCATTCATTCAATAATATATCAAAATAGCAGTTTTGCCCACTGTTTTGGTCAGGAAGCAATCTATTTTTTACTACAATCGTGCAATTTTTTAAATCCTCTTCGGTCAATTGAACATATTGCCCCTCGCCCACTTTCAAACTCATGCCTATATAATTAAAAAGTTGGCTATAGACATCGATAAAAAGTTTGACCTTTTCTTTCATGAATGTTTCATCATAAAACTTCACCTTTTGCCCGCTGAAAAGGTTTAAAGTCAATACCCCAACATATTCTTTCAAATCTCCATCATATTCTTTGCTTTGAGTTATGCTTTCAATTAGTTCCTTCTGTTCACCGATGCCACGATTTATGCTGTAAAAATTTTGATAAATTGAAGGCACTTTCCCTTCTATATATTCGCCTTCCTCATATTTTTTTGTCAACTCTTCTTCCATGTTTAAAAGCATGGCATTTTGAGGAGTTGAAGTAAACTCCTCCTCCTTTCTTAAAACTCTAAGTTCGTCATCGCAAATATATGTTTCATCTTCTCCTTCAACTGCATAAACTTCCACTCTTTCGGCAATGTGAATTATCATTTTCGAAGGGAAAACCGTTTCTATATTCACAACATCTGCGTAGGGAAGAGCCTCTTCAATTTTTTTTATGCATTTTTTCTTGCTTTGAAAATAAACGGGACAATTTTTCTTTAGCGACACGCTCTCAAGCACTTGTGTCTCGCTTAAATTTTGAGTGCTTGTCCGAAAATCGACTTCAATTGAATGAAGTCCAAAGAGCGTAAAAGAAAGTAGGACAAAAAGTCCTATCACTCCCCCTACAACAGATGAAATTATTATCCACTTTTTCTTTTTCAAAGTTCCTCTCTTTTTAGATAGTTTAGCACCTATTTTTAATTATTTCAAGTCTTTTTATATTTCCGCCAATAGAAGAAAGTTTTTCTTCTAATTTAAAGTAGCCGCGGTCGATAAGAGAAATATTTTCGATTGTCGTATATCCCTCAGCGCGAAGCCCCGCCAAAACTAAACTCGCCCCTCCTCGTAAATCGGGTGCTACGACGTCAGCACCATAAATTTTGTCTTTGCCGTTTATGACTATAACGCCATTTTTGCTTTTAATGTCGCAACCCATTTTTATAAGTTCGGCGATATGTTTATTTCTTGCTTCAAACACATTCTCAATTACTATGCTACAGCCTTCGCTTACCGCCCCAAGTGCCGTCATTTGAGCCTGTAAATCAGTGGGAAAGCCGGGATAGACCGCCGTTTCCACTTCACCAAAACTTTTAACATGCCCGTCACTTTCCACTATTATACTATCATCATTTATTTGAATTTTGCAAGTAGTTTTAGAAAGTTTTGAAATTAAACTGTTATTGTGAGAGGGAATAACATTGTTTATTTTCACTCTTCCTCCGCACATAGCGGTTGCAATTATGTATGTGCCTGTTTCAATTCTATCTGGAATGGCCTTGAAGGAAGTCTCATGCAGTTTCTTTCCTCCGTCAATTACAATCATATCACTCCCAGCACCCCTCACCTTTCCCCCGCAGCTGTTTATAAAAGATTGCAAGTCAACGATTTCAGGCTCTCTTGCGGGATTAAGGAGACGCGTTTGTCCCTTTATGGAAAGGGCAAGCATCATCAAGTTTTCAGTAGCGCCCACGCTTGGAAAAGAAAGTAAAACGTCGCGTGGGGCAAGATTACGTCCGTCTGCATATATGTATCCGTTTTTTTCGATAACCTTAGCACCCAAATCACGAACACCTTTTAGGTGAAGGTCAATAGGTCTTAGCCCTATGTCACAACCTCCCGGATAAGCCACCTTTGCTCTTCCCATTTTCCCGATTATTGCCCCCAGCATAAAAATCGAGGAACGCACCGGCGAGGCAAGTTCATGCGGGAGGCAGTCCTTATCCATATCCCTACAATCAATGTAAAGATTGTTATTTTTAAAAGATGCTTTTCCGCCCAGGTGGCGGATAATATCACACATTACAAGCACATCTTTATAAAGGGGAACACTTTTAAGTTCCACCTCTCCATCAATCAAAATTGAACAGGCAAGAATGGGCAAAAGTGAGTTTTTAGCGGGGTTAATATTTATTTCCCCTTCGAGCGCATTCCCGCCAACAATAAAAAATCCTTCCATAAAATTATATATGCACTCAATTTATGAAAGGATAAATTCTTATTTTGATTTCCTGTTTTTTAAGGAAAACTTGCCTTTAAAGATTGACTTATTTTGCCCACTGCTTTGGCGTAAAATATTAAGGCAAATTCCAATCCCCGCCATAAACACCATAACGGAAGTTCCGCCGCTTGATATGAAAGGCAAAGGTAACCCTGTAGGCGGAATAGAGCCAGTGACGACTGCAACATTTAAAAGAGTTTGAACTGAAATTATAAATGCAATCCCCGAGGCAAGCATTGCCCCAAACCTATCGGGAGCGTTAAGCCCAATTTTTAAAAGCCTATAGGCTAAAAACAAAAATACTCCAAGAAGAAGTGCCGTCCCGACAAAGCCTATTTCTTCACCTATAATTGAAAGAATAAAGTCGG
>CANQBU010000108.1 GCA_947589615.1 uncultured Clostridia bacterium
CATTCAACATGATTTGCACTTGCTTGATGCCTCCGTTCGTCATTTAGGAACAGATGTTAATTATGTGGTTTTAAATAACTTATACTTAAAATTAAAGGAAAATGTTGAGTTTTTCTTTAATACACCAGTAAAAAACATTAAAATTCTCGAAAATGGCTTTGAAGTCGAAACTAAAGATAACAAATATACTTGCAAGAAATGTATTGTTTCTGTTGGGAGAAGTGGAAGCAAGTGGGTGGAGAATGTCTGCAAGGAACTTGATATTCCAATTCAATCAAATCGTGTGGATATAGGTGTTCGAGTAGAACTACCTGCCGAGGTTTTTTCAGATTTAACTGATGAGCTATATGAGAGTAAAATCGTTTATTGCACAAAAAAGTATGGCGATAAAGTTAGAACTTTTTGTATGAATCCGCGTGGGATTGTGGTTAACGAGAACACAAACGGTATAATTACTGTAAACGGACATAGTTATGAAGATCCTACAAAACAGACGAATAATACAAATTTTGCTCTTCTTGTGACCAAGACATTTTCCGAACCATTCAAAGATTCAAATGGATATGGTGAGGCAATCGCGAAACTTAGCAATATGCTTGGAGGCGGGGTAATAGTTCAGAGGTTTGGAGATTTGGTTAGGGGGAGACGTTCAACTCCAAAACGAATAAACGATGCATTTATAACTCCGACATTACAAGCGACGCCGGGGGATTTGAGCCTTGTTTTGCCAAAACGAATTCTTGATGGAATAATAGAAATGATTTATGCACTTGACAAAGTTGCGCCGGGGACGGCAAATGATGACACACTTTTGTATGGAGTTGAAGTCAAATTTTATACGATGCATGTTGATGTTGACAATAATTTGGAAACGCGTTACAAGGGCTTGTATATAATTGGAGACGGAAGTGGTGTTACTCACTCTCTTTCACAGGCTTCTGCAAGCGGTGTGTATGTAGCACAGAAAATTGCGGAAAACATAGAATAAATTGTAATAAAAATGATATAATTTTCAAAAAATAGTTAAAAAATTGCAAAAATAAAGCATTTTTATATAAAAAAGGAGAAATTATGAAGAAAAATATTAAAACAACGGAAGCAATATTCCCTATGCCTGTTCTTATGATTGCGACATATAATGAAGATGAAACAATTGATGTTATGAATGCGGCATGGGGTATGATGCTTGAAAGAGATTACGTGGTTCTCAATCTATCAGAGAATCACAAAACAGTTGAGAATATAAAGAAAAGAGGTGCATTTACAGTAAGTATTGCCGATGCAAAGCATGTCGTTGAGGCAGATTATTTCGGAGTAATATCAGCGAATAATACCAAAAATAAATTCGAAAAGAGTGGATTAACGGCAATTAAATCACAAATCATCGATGCACCAATCGTAAATGAATTTCCAATCTGTCTTGAATGTGAGTTTGTGGAATATCAAGACGATAAATATGGCTGTGGTGTTGTTGGCAAGGTTGTAAATGTTTTGGCAGATGAAGAAATTTTAAGCAATAATCAAGTAGACATAGAGAAGTTAGGCGCTATAGCTTTCGACCCTTATACACATGGTTATTACAAAGTTACCGAACGGGTCGGCAACGCATTTAAAGACGGATTTAAATTGAAATAAGAGAAAAAATGCAAAAAATCACTGATTTTTTGCATTTTTTCACTCATTTTAAGGTAAATTTAAAAAAAATTGAAAAATAACACCTAAACTATAAACGTGGTATTAATAGAAGATAGTCTTTACTATCTTCTTCAGACTGAAGAAAAACTGCGTGACCGCAAAAATTTAACAAATTTTGCTTGCTGTGTTTACTGTAAAACGCCCCGAAACAGTCATTTAGGCGAACTAAACTCCTGCTTCGGGACATTTTCCGAGCCTTGCCTCACTTGTTTTTGTTCAGTCTGATAATTTGTCTACACTTTGTAGAAGATAGTCTTTACTATCTTCTTTTTAATATATAATTTTAATTTCATTATTAGCCAAAAGAAAAGTTTGCGTAATTAAGAAAATGTGTATAAAAATATGTATGATTATGATTAAGATTTTTCTTTTTTTTTGCCTTTTTGACATAAATAAAATAGGTTTACTTAATCTTAAAAGGCGTGGAAATAATTGTTAAAGTCCATGAAATTGAAAAATCTTTAATTATTTTTTAAAAATAGTTGACAGTTGAATGCTTATTCAACTATAATGTTAATGATTGAATAAATATTCAATCGTTTGGAGTTAAAAAATGACTAAATGTAAATGTATATCTTGTGATTGTAACACAATTCACGAGGAAAATGTAAAATGTGTTAAGGAGGAGATGCTTGACGATGACATATTGCTTGATATTGCAGATTTTTACAAAGCACTTTCCGATAGCACACGTATTAAGATTATAAATGCACTTGATAAAAGTGAACTTTGTGTTTGTGATATATCCGCATTGCTAAATATGACAAAGTCGGCGGTTTCACATCAATTGCAGAATTTAAAGGAGATGCACCTAATAAAAAGCCGTAGGGAAGGTAAGGAAGTTTTGTATTCGCTTGCCGACAATCATGTTCGAGAGGTATTTGAAATTTGCATAGAACATGTAATGGAGAAGAGAAATGCAGAGTAAATTTAAAATTATTGGACTTGACTGTCCGAATTGTGCAAGAAGTTTGCAAACAGAACTAAATAAACTTGAGGGTGTTTCTAATGCCGAAATCGAATTTGTAAACAGCACTTTAACATTTGATAGTGAAAATCCTGAGGAAGCGATAAAATCAATAAAAACTTTAACAAAAAAACTCGAACCGCATGCACGTATATATAGTGAAGGTAGTGATAATAAGAACAAAAAAGGATTAATAATAGACATTATATCTATATTTTTAGGTGTTGTGCTTGGTGTAATTTTGCTTACTTGTCACATGCCAACATGGTTATTTTGGATATTGTATGTGATAAGTGCGCTATTACTTGGTTGGAAAACATATTTAAAAGCGATAAATTTGTTGTGCAAAGGTATAATAAATGAAAATTTGTTGATTACAATTTCGGTGATAGGTGCATCTATAATAAGCGAGCATATGGAAGGGCTTATGGTTATTGCATTATACTCAATTGGAAAAGTATTTGAGGGGCTTGCCGTAAATAAAAGTAGAAATAGCATTGAAAAATTGGTGCGCATGCAGCCCGAATATGCAAATATTTTAGTCGATGGCAAAGAAAAGCGGGTAAAACCTGATGAAGTTGCACTTGGAAGTATGATTATTGTCCATGCGGGAGAGAAAGTTCCTCTTGACGGTATTGTTTTAAAGGGGCAAGTGCTGGTTGATAATCAAAGTTTGACTGGTGAAAGCGTTCCCGTTCAACGTGCGGAAGGTGATGAAATTTTGTCAGGCGGAATTGTCCTTGATGGGCCACTCGAAATAAAAACTACAAGCGAGCAAAAAGATAGCACAGTTACAAAAATAATGAATTTAGCCGAAAATGCATCAAAAAACAAATCAAAAACAGAAACATTTATATCAAAAATTACAAGATGGTATACTTTGGGGGTTGTTATAATAGCCTTGGTGGTTTTAGGAATTGTTTGGATTGTAACTAAAAATTTTGAACTTGCACTTTATCGTGGTCTTATTTTCTTAGTTGTATCGTGTCCATGTGCTTTTGCAATTTCTGTTCCATTATCATATTTTTCTGGACTTGGGAATGCAAGTAAAAATGGTATGCTAATCAAAGGTTCAAATTTTCTTGATGCGTGTGCGGGTCTTAATAAAGTTGCCTTTGACAAAACGGGAACCCTTACAACAGGTAATTTTGAGATAAAGAAAGTTGTAAGTTACAATGGGCTTGGAGATGAGGATATAATTTACTTATGTGCACTCGGTGAACAAAATTCGCTTCATCCACTTGCTAAAGCGGTTTGCAATGCATGTAAAAAAGAGCTGACGAATGTAGAAAATATTCGCGAGATAGCGGGCGAGGGGGTATGTTTTACCTATAATGATAAAGAATATTTTGTGGGGCGAAAAGATAAAACTCTGAAAACAACTACTATTGAGCTAATAGAGGATAATGTAAAAATAGGTCAAATTGAGCTAGCGGACACAATTAAAACTTCATCCCGTAATGCCTGCGAAGGACTAAACGCTTTGGGTATAAAAACGACATTGCTTTCTGGAGACAACCTTGAAAGTGTTGAAAAAGTGGCAAATGAGATTGGAATTAATGAAGCAAAATCGCAATTATTGCCGTAAGACAAGTATGAATATATAAAAAATTGCCGTGATAATGGCGAAAAAATTGGTTATGTCGGGGACGGAATAAATGATGCACCGTCATTAACAGTTTCGAATGTTGGATTTTCTATGGGCATAAACGGAAGCCCAGCAAGTATTGAGGCAAGTGATGTGGTGATTGTTGATGACAATCCTCAAAAAATATTGTCGGCAATAAAAATTTCTCGATATACGAGAAAAATCGTATGGGAAAATATTATTTTATCGGCACTTGTAAAGATAGTTGTTCTTTCACTTGGTGCGGCTGGAGTAACTGGAATGCTTGTAGCGGTTTTTGCCGATGTGGGGGTGACACTGCTTGCCGTTTTGAACAGTATGCGTGCTTTAAGATATAATCCAAACAAAAAGGCTAAAGCAAAAAAAGAAAGGATATGATCTTTTCTTTTTTAGTTAAATTTTACTTAATTTTTCAAAATTTCATGTTAATCATCGCAAATTTCTTCAGAATAATAATCATCGTAATTATTCAATTTGGCGTTAAATGAAATAGGTTCATCATTTATGACAAGTCTCCCATTTTCGCAAGTGATATGCCCCATTTTGCCGTAAAAACTTTGATAAACATTTTTTGAGAAAATTTCACCATTTACGAGAAATTTATCTCCTACATCTTCAATTGT
>CANQBU010000109.1 GCA_947589615.1 uncultured Clostridia bacterium
TCGTGGAAAGTTTACGCACGACCCCGTTTTTGCCACCATTTGTAAGTTTGCGAAATATATTAAATTTGTGCGTGTGCCTGTCTTCGGTGGAGCGATAGCGACACCGACTTGTATCAAGACAAGCACACGTGTGAGTGCCAAATATTATGCTGTAATATTATTATAAAGTTCTATAAATTTATCAACGGCATCCTTTGTAAAAAAAGGTTTTTTTGCTCCATCTTTTTTTGCAGGATTTAAATATCTAACGATGCATAAAGTATTATCACATTTAATTTTTTTATATATTTCGTAAAAATAATTGTTTCGCTTAATATAGGGTATTCTTTTACATATTTCATTAACATAATCTTTATATTCATATTCAGGCAAAATATCCTCAGCTTTTACGGCTGGTGCACCTGGATCATTTGTCAATCTATAAGCTTTTGTTACCGGTATTGCTTTTCTATCAGTATTATCTAATGCAGCTATAATATCTGAGTTAGTAATTTTTTTTATACTTGACAAAAAAGTATTAAAACCGACAATAATTGATTCTTCTATGCCTTCATCATTTAGTTGTTTTATTGTGTCGATTATTTTACTTACAAAATCGTTACCAATATCTTTATAATCTTTATTTAAATAATTAATTGGGTTAAAAGGAAGCTTAAATCCTATAGGTAAAATAACAAGATCATTGTTTTCTGTTATATCAATACTAAAATAATGTTTAAGAAATTCCACATAGTTTAACACATTCTTACTTAATAACATAAAAATTGCAGGATCTAATTCTTCCTCAAAATAATGGACATTAGTATTTCTATAAATCTCAATAAGGTTTAAATTTTCAAATTGCGATTTGAATGTGTTTTTACCCAACTTTTCATTTATATTGTCTTTAACAATAGTAAGTGCTTTAGAAAAAGATATTGTATGAACTTCATTTCCCTGTTTTTCATAAATTTGCTTTTTGGATATATATTTATAAATGTATGCCTTTAATACCAATTCCCAGGCATTTATAAATAACATAGAAACTGTTGGATATCTATAATTAAACTGCGGTTTATTATGAATTTCAATACCCGAAATCATAGCTGATTTTGATGCGCTTATTAAATTATAAACGACATTTTTCTTTCTTTTTCTCATAATTCCTCACTTTTTAAATACAAAAATATATTCATGTGCTAATAACAAAAAGTTGTATTTTTGGCTATTTGTTTTCCAAAAACCTGTTGCTTTGCAATTATGTTGCTCTTTGATAATTATCTCTTTTTGCTTAAAACCTGCATTTATAAATTTTTGCATAACTTCAAAGCCCAGTGGTTGGACCATTCCGTTTTTTCTAGTGTCACCCATAACAATGGTGCAAAATTTATCCTTTTTTAATACTCGATAACACTCGCTAGCAACCTTTTCCATTTGGATGATGAAATCTTTATATTTAAGTTGCGATAAATCTCCTTCGATTCCATCGCTATATTTAATAATGTCGGCATAAGGTGGGTGGGTGCAAATAAGGTCGATACTATCATCTGAAATCTTATCTAACTTACACGCATCGCCAATTTCAACATAAATTTCTGGATTATGTTTACTTTCAAAATTTAATTTGTTTTTTGTGATTTCTATTGCTTGTGGGTTTATATCGATTCCTATTGCATTTCGATTGTTTAATTTACATTCTATTAAAGTTGTTCCTCCACCAACAAACTGATCTAAAACCAAATCATTTTCTTTGGAATAACGCAAAATAATATTTTTTGCAACATAGGGCGAAAAATTACCACGATACTTTGCATCGTGCGTTGCCCATTTACCGCGACTCGGAAAACTCCAAACAGTGTTTGTTTCCAATTCAAATTTATCTTCTGCCATTTTTATTTCAATAGTTCCTTTAATTTTCCTTGTTCAAGGTCGTGAAGATTATAAATATTTTCCATTTCATCAAAAGTTTCTTCCAAGTTATTTCTTGCTCCGTGCCAGCCTAAGCCATCGGTTATCCAAACAAAAGCAAACCCATTAATATTTTTAGATTCTCTTGCAAGCATTTTATAACTGCGAGCAGTTTCATTAAGTTTTGAACCACTGCTGGAATAAAAATTTGTTTCAAAAGCATAAATACAATTATCCGTCTTTACTACATAATCAAACCTTTTTGCAACTTTACCAAGATTTGATAGGGCAGATAAATCTATATTCCACTTTTTCTCAATATCCTTCAAATATATTTCTTTGAAATAGGTTTGATTCAATACAAAACCAGCTTGTTCAATAAATCCCTGCAACACATCTTCCATAAGATGACCGCCACGATTTTTTCTACCATTCGATCCAAGCCCAACTTCTACGCCGGTTGCATAATCTACAAGATTATTAATAAGATGATTAGAAATCAAATCGAAAAGTCCAGTTTTTCTCATAAATCTTTTTAGTAAATCAATGTCATCAATAGTTTTAAAATTATATTTAAGTTTTTCGCCTTCATCGATAACTTTAATTTCATTTTCTCTCACCGCTATTAAAAGAGGTAGGCATTTTCTTATTTCAGGGTATTTTTTAAACAAGACATCAAAATCATCTTCAATATTTTTTGACCCAATAAGTGAATTCATAATATTTAATTCAACTTTAATTTTATCAATATTTTTGTAAACAATATTAAAGTCAGTATAATATTCGTAAGTTGCAATACTATCTGTAAAGTTTGCAAACCATTCTTTAAAATTTCTACTCATTGTTTTCTCCTATTAAAAATTAAAATCTTTTGGGCTTTTCCCGTCTTTTGTTCTCCATTTTGCATTACCACTTAAACTGCAACCACCCACAAAGCAAGCTGCGGCAGATGAACTCGTAAAAAGAATATCATCTAACAAAATAAAATCATTGGAAATTTTGTCTTTATTACTATTTCTTATTATCATTGAAGATTCACGCATGCTAGATTTTACACCTGGACTTATTTCGCTGCCTTTTAATAAAACAAAACCTTCATTGGTTATTATGGCCTGAGCATCGTATTTACCTTGAAATATAAAAAGTGGTGTATTATTAATATTTTTTTGGCCTTTTTCCACGCTTTGTTTCACTAATGGTTCAAAAACTTTATATCCCAAAACACTAATCATAACACAAGCATCATCTATAAAATCTTGTAATTCGCTTTCTTTTTCTTCTGTTATATTGCCTTGATTAGGCTCATTCCCATTCATTACATCATATCTGCAAGCATCTTTTGCAAGTTTTGTAAATTTATTTTCTAGGTAACTTATCTCCGTTGGTCCAAATGAATCATTTTGTGTTGTAAACGCAATTATTTCATTCCAATCTGACCAATAATTCTCTTTCTCGTTTTTTATATGTTCATTTAATCTACAATATAAACCATTCCCATTTTTTCTTATTCCTGCTTGACCAATATAAATTGTTTTGTTCCCTGATTCTGCATTTTCACCAATGAGAAAGTATATTCCCGTCTGTTTTAAGTGCATTACAATATCGCCGTTGCCTTCTTTGCAATTTTCCAACATTAAGCGAGGAATTTTATAAATTACGCTTAACCTATTTTTCATTGTGCATTTTATTCTACTTGATGGCTCACCATCAATCATAAACAAAGAAATTTCTTTTGATTTACTACTCATTGTTTTCTCCTTTTATAATTCATTACAACTATTTCTGTTATATCTCCACGCTTGTTTGCTTGGCAATTTATCATTCTTTTTGCGTAAACTCTTTCAATTTGAAAACCCTTATATAGGTCATCAAAGAAGTTGTCGTTTTCATTTGTGTTTTTAGGGTCAGAGTTAGAGAGCATCAATAAACAATTTTTGTCATTTAGTTCAGCATATCTTTTTGCAAGTAATTTTTGATCATTATCATCAAAGCCGTCTTTATCATAACTTACGAAAGAGTTATTTTCAATTAGTGGTCTATAGGGTGGGTCAAAATATACAAAAGTTTTATTGTCGGTTTTATCAAGAACCTTTTCATAGCTACCGAAGCTTATTTCCACTTTTTGGAGTAGGTTGGAACAAAGTTTTAAGTTTTCTTTATCACAGATCAGCGGATTTTTATATTTTCCATGCGGAACATTAAATTTGCCTTCTTTATTTACTCTATAAAGTCCATTGAAGCAAGTTCTGTTTAAAAATATAAAGTCTGCACATTTTTCATAATCTTCATGACCATTAAGTTTTATTTCGTTATATCGGTTTCTTACTTGATAGTAATATTCTATTATCGTCATCAAAATATTCTTGCTCCAAAATTTCAAGTTGTTTTATAACATTTTCAACATTAACCTTTATACATCGATAACAATTTATGAGTTCCTTATTGATGTCATTGATGTAGGCTTTTTTAATATTATAATTTTGCAGGATATGAAAAAGCACTGCTCCTCCACCAACAAATGGTTCGATATATGTTTCAATTTCGCCATTTATTAATTCTTTTGGGAACATTCCATCAAATGTATTTATTAGTTGTCCTTTTCCGCCAGCCCATTTTAAAAATGGTCTTGCAACTCCTTTACACATATTATTCTCCCTTAACAACTTCCATTATATCAGAAATATCGCAACCTAAAACATTACAAATTTTTAAGAGAACATCCATGCTAACTTGTTCATCTTTACTTAATTTTGCAAGCGTTGATGTTCCAAATTCTGCTTTTAATCTTAATTGGGTTTTTGTCATTTTTTTGTCAATTAGTTGTTTCCATAATTTATTATAAGAAATACTCATTAAACACCTCTTATTAAACACTATATATGATAACTTAATTATTCAAAAAAATCAACAAAATATTTGATTATGCAAATAATTATTTGATTTTATTTTTATGAATTGGTATAATATTAAAAAGCAAAAGGAGATAATAAGTCAGTAT
>CANQBU010000110.1 GCA_947589615.1 uncultured Clostridia bacterium
AATAAAGCTCTTCAAATATTTGCTTTTTTGAAAGTGTTTTAACGATAATTTCGCTTTTTTCTTGATTTTTTACTGTTTTTTCAGTATTTTTATCGCTTTCTTGCTCATTTTCAGTAATTTTTGTTAAATTATCTTCAAGAGAAACAGATGGCTCAACCACATCTGTAATTGAGCCATCTTCCTCTTGAATAACAGTTACGAGTTCCTCACTCTTTACATATCTTTTCTTTGAAGGTCTTGTTGTGTGAGGAATTGCTATATAATGACTTCCATCAAAATATACTTTTGTTTCGCCAAACGCCATAGAATGTCCTCCTTAGCGCTGACTTAAGATTTAACTGTTATTGCAAGTTAGAGTCAGCGTTTTTTGCATTTCTTTTTATACTCGGGAGTATTTTTATATAGCAGTGCATACTCATAATTTCCATGCTCTTTCATGGCCTCTCTTAACATCTTCTCACTACCATTGTAAGAGGCTCGTTCAAGTTTAAATTCGCTATTTTCATAGCCTCTTACTAAATCCTGTGTAGAACATTGTCTAGCCATTTGTTTTTGCTTTCTTGTGAAAAATCCCATGTAAAAGTCCTCCTTTTTTGTGTTTTTTCTTTAATTTTTGTGATTTTTTAAATTTTCTTTGATATTTTCTATCTTCGCGATCAATTTTCCTAAATGCTTTTTTCATGTTTTTAAAGATGTATCTGCTTATCTTTTCGTTATACTTTTCAGGAACAAAATCGCAAGTATCAAGTGTATGTCTGAATGTATTGTAATACTCATCGAGTGTTGTGTTTATAAGCTTATTTTTATTAAAGTTTATCATGCACTTTTCCTCCTTTGATAAAATCCTTTTGGAAGTTCGTCATCGTTTTCTTCAAGATATTTGATATACCCTTCAAGACTTTCTTCAATAGGCTGACTCTCCGCTATATCAAAATCCTCGTCGAAATGTCCGGCATAAAATTTCGGTTTACAACATTGACTGTCATACAGAGCAAAAACATTGTAATTTGCAATTACTGTCTTTTCTATAAAACAGTCAACATCTTTCTTCCCCGATGACATATACCTATCAAACAAACTGCTATTGTCAATAATTCGAATTGTCCATTTTAACTTACTTACTCTCCCATAGTCATCATAGTAAATTTTCAAATCCATAATTTCTATAAACTGTGCAAGTTCTCGAATGTTTACATCAATTAACATCGGTCGTTGAGTGTCAAGAAAAATATCTAAATTGTTGTGTCCGTGCTGCTCATACCACCTTGATTGCCACTCTGGATAATACATACTAAGTCTACTATTCAAATATTTTTGTGCTTCGGTTATTCCTATCGCCTCATACGGATAATTAAAGTGTGTTTTTACAAACTCATTTGCAAAACCCAGTCTAAATGGATTTATAACTCGGGAGGCCCGAGGACTATATCCAAACTTGCGAAAAGTAATGTCATAATTACTTGAAACGCAATGTCTAGGTATAGTCAAGTTAAAACCATTTTGGTTTTTAAACATAATTTCTCGTGTCATACTTCGGTTTCTATTTCTATCAAAAGCAAGCATATTTAGACAATGCGTCATAAAACAAGTCTTCCCCGTTCGAGGTGGAGCAAAGATAATTGTTATCATGCTTCCCTCAAAACAAATTGATATGCGTTATAAGAATAATAAAAATTGCTATTGTCAGTCCATACAGCGAAACCGTAAAATTCAGATAAACCCACCCAAACTTTTTCCTTCCAGGTGGATGTTTCTTTATCTAACACATATTGTGTTGAATCTTTTGAAAAGTAGATGTTATTTCCGTCGCTCCAAATATTCATTCCGTTGAAATTTGATAAACCGTTCCATGTCTTCTTTGTCCATGTAGATGTTTCTTTGTTTAATATATAATGTTCTGAGTTTTGTGAATGATAAATATTAGTTCCATCAGTCCATATGTTTAAACCAGATAAATTAGTTAATCCTTTCCAAGTCTTTTTTGACCATGTCGAAGTTTCTTTATCTAACACATATTGTTGCGATATGCCACTTGAATAATAAATATTTGTTCCATCAGTCCATACACGATTACCAAAGAGACTCGTAAAACCATTCCATGTTTTTAAAGTCCAAGTAGATGTCGCTTTGTCTAATACATATTGTTCTAAATTGTATGAGTAATAGATGTTCTCGCCATCAGTCCATACATATTCGCCAATTAATTTAGTTAGTCCATTCCAAGTCTTTTCTACAAATTTAGAGGATGATTTGTCTAAAACATATTGGTCTGAGTTTATTGAATAATAAGTAAAATTTCCATCAGTCCATACATAATTACCACTAAAACTTGGTACTAAACCATTCCAAGTCTTCTTTGTCCAAATAGATGTGCCTTTATTTAATTCATATTGCTTTGAACCAAACGAACAATAGATATTGTCTCCTTCGTTCCACACATACATCCCACTAAACTCGGTTAATCCTTCCCAAATCTTAACATTCCAGGTAGAAGTTTCTTTATCTAGCACATATTGCTCTGCTTCGCTTGAATAATAGATATTATCACCATCACTCCATAAAGAACTGCCACCATCAAATCTTGTCAATCCGTTCCAAGTCTTTTCCGTCCATGTAGATGTTGTCTTATCTAATACTAATTGTGTTGCGTAATAAGAATAATAAATATTATCCCCATCAGTCCATATACAAGAACCATAAAAATATGAAGGTATACCAGTCCAAGTCTTTTCTATCCATGTAGACGATGCTTTATCTAATACATAGTTGTTTGAATTCATTGAGTAATAGATGTTTTCGCCATCACTCCAAATATAGCTACCCGTAAATTTAGATAACCCATTCCAGGTCTTTTCCGTCCAAGTAGAAGTTTCTTTATTAAATACATATTGCTTAGAATCATCTGAATAATAAGTATTTTCACCATCAGTCCATATATAAGATTTGGTATAACTTGTAAGTCCAGGAGTAGGTTTTATATTCCAAGTAGAAGTTTTTCTATCTAAAATATACTGATATGTATTATCTTTAGCATAAATATTCTCTCCGTCAGTCCAAATAGTTGATCCGTAAAAACTAATTACATCTATAAATAAATTGCTTTTCCAATCTAATTCTGTGAAAATTGCTTGGAAAGTTACAGGTCCAACCAAATCATAATTTTGCAAATCAACAACTTCCTCTCCATCAATAGACCACCCCAAGAAAGCATAATTTTCTTTTGAAGGTGTTTCTGGTAAAGCAATTTTTTCATGTGCAGCTACAATTTGACTATTGTGCAAATGACCATCTACCATAAATTTAACATCATATTTATATGTTAAATCAGCAATAAAAACGGTAATTCCTGTAATATCATAATCTTCTACATTTACAATCTCACCATTGACTTTCCAACCATTGAAAATCTTATAGTCTGTATTTTCAACTTCGACATTCTGAGCGTGTCCGCCAGAACGAACCTGCTGAGTTGATTTTGTTTCATTCTCATACATAAATGTAACTGTAAATAATTGAGTAAATTTAGCAATAAAAGTTGTATTTTGAGTTATAGTTTGCTCAGTAGGATTTATCAAGTCAACCCCATTTAAAGTCCAGCCATCAAACGCGTAACCAGATTTTTCAGGAGAGATGCTAGGAGCAGTAGGTTTCTGTCCTTTCTCAACAATTTGGCTTTCCTTTACATCTCCTTCAACACTAAATTTAACATCAAATTTATATGTGCAATTTGCTATAAATTTTGTATTTTGTGAAATTGTATAAGAATTTGTATCTTCCACTTTTTCGCCACTTTCAGTCTCCCAATAATTAAATATAACGTAGTCGGTTGACTCAGGTGTTGGAAATAAAACTTTGCTATTCTTCTGAAAAATTTGAATGCTATAAACACTTCCGTTAAATACAAAAGTTGCAACAACTTGAATATCGCTTTCGAGTTGTTTGATATAATTCTCATAATATTCAATCGTTTTTTGCATTTGCGCAATTTGTGCATTGAGTGAGCCTACAAGTCCGCTATTGCCCTGTGCTTGTTTGCTCAGTTCCACAATTTGTTCATTTAATGATTTAATTTGAACATTAAGAATTGTAATTGTGCTTAAATTTGCTTGATTAGTTTGTTCAAGTTGTGCGTTTAGACTTTCTAAACTTGTAATTCTAGCATTTAAAGTCTCAATTTGTTGATTTAATTTTTCCGTTTCAGTATTTTTATCACCAAATTCTTGTTCTTTATCTTTAATTTGTTTTTGTAAACTTTGAATCTGACTATTTAAACTTTCTATTTCACTTTCATTGTCTTTTATAGTTTGCTCATTTTCCTTTATTGTGCCATTAAGACCTTCAATACTAGATTCAAGCGAATTTTTAGTGTTTGTCAAACTTGATATTTGCTCGTCTTTCTGCCTAATGCTATCGTTTAACGTTGCTATTTCATCATTTAAAGTATTTACTTGAATGTAATACTCATCTACAAGCTCTTTGTAATATTCAACTTGTCCTGTGAGTTCTGTTTCCGTTTTGCAACCATCATCATAACCTTTGTCGTATGCCTCTTGCAGTTCCTCGGCAGTATAATATTTGCTATTATCAACAGTTCCTTTTATTGCTGGCCAGAAACAGTATAACAAAATTGCAATTACGCCCACTATTAGGATACAAGCGATACTTGCAATAAGTGCTTTCACTTTCATGCTGCCACCTCCTGTGTAACAACCTTCAAAACCGCTCCGTTGATTTGCATATAAGCATTAAAATATGAAATAGAATTTTCATTGTTTGTTGTAGTTACAGAAACTTTTGTCGAGCCTGCCGAATATTCTATTACAAAATTGACTT
>CANQBU010000111.1 GCA_947589615.1 uncultured Clostridia bacterium
TTTTAAAACTTTTAAAAGATATAAAATTATAGAAAATTTAGGCAAAAACACTGATTCTTTGGCAAAAATCACTCAAAAAACACAATTTTTTTGAAAATTATAAAAAAATAAAAGCATTTTATCTGCTCTTATTTTTTCTCTATGCTTTTTTCAAATGTTAAAATTTTGCGATATGCTTCGCCCCATGAATAAACTTCCGTTATCTTTTCGCTGCTTGCTCTAGGGGAAGGCAACTCTCTAAAATACAGACATTTAATTCCATTTTGTGCAACCAAGTTGACATTTTTAAATGAATCGTCAATCATCACATCAACTTTTTCTTCCATGCATTTTATTGCTTTGTTTGATTGGTTTAAAAATATATCATCAAAAGTCAAACCTTCTTTTTTAAGTCTTTCATAAGTTGCCTCAATCTCCCACTCTCCATAATCACCGCGAGCGCTTACTATCACAAGCCTATGTCCCCTTTCCTTTAAAAGATTTATAACTTCCCTTGCATAAGGTTTTAAAGGGGCTTCTCGAGTAATTTGTTTCATACACTCACTTATAAATTGTTGAAATTCCTCCGCCGACCAATTGTATTTTTCTTCGATAATCAACTCGCTTTCATTGTAGCTTCCTTTGCGGTTTAGTTTTATATCAAACAGTTCAGCGTAACTTCTATAATAACTTTCGCTGTCAAAAAGAACTCCGTCTAAATCAATTCCTATTGTCATTTTTTAAGCTCCTTATCCTTAATAGTCAGTGCTTTTAGCATAATTTCTCCTTTTTTATTGATTTTTTAGTGTTTTTTGCCAATTTTTAGGCTTTTTTGATAAATTTTTTATAAATTTATCTCCAAAACGACAGGCAAGTGGTCACTGTAAGCGACATCGATTATGCTTGACGAGACAATCTTTTCTTTGAGTTTTTCATCACTCAGCACATAGTCGATTCTGTATTTCCAGCCGTTATAATAGTTGTCTTGAAGGGAGCGGTAACTTCGCCAAGAATACTCCCTTTTTTGAGGATTGCAAAACCTAAAACTGTCGATAAGCCCGACATTTAAAATCTCTCCAAACGCCTCCCTCTCAATAGGCAAAAACACCGATTTATTTTTGCATTCCTTAGGATTTGTAAGGTCAATTTCATTGTGGGCTATGTTGAAGTCGCCAAGGCATATTACATTATATTTTTCGCGCAGCCCTGAAATGTATTTGGTTAAAGCGGCAAGATAACTCATTTTAAATTCAAGACGCGAGTTCCCGTTTGGAATATATGAGTTTACAATTGCCAAGTTTCCAAAAACCGCCGTAGTCGTTCTCCCTTCATCGTCATGCCAAATCTCGCCCATGTCATAAAACACAATGTCTGGCTTATTTTTGCAAAGAATCATCGTTCCAGCATATCCCGGCTTGCTCCCGCAATTTAAAATCATGTTTAACTCGCAGAACTTTTCGGGGGAAGTAAACATGTCAATCTGCGCCTGCCCCGAAATCAAACTTTTCACAATATTTTCATCTGCCCTCACCTCTTGAAAGCAGTATACATCTCCATCGAAATTCTTTATCCACTCGCCCAGCCCCTTTCTGAAACTTGAGCGAATACCGTTTATGTTATAACTTACAATTTTCATCTAGTAACCCTCACAAGAGTATATCACAAAAAAATCAAAAAGTCCATCTTTAAAAGGAGTTCGCTTTGCTTAGGAATGTAAAGCTCCACGATTTTCATAAATTTTCCTCTTTATATTTTAAAAACATCTCATAAAGGCCTGGATTAACCTTCTTTATAGCGGTAGGCCTGCCATCTTTTAAAAAACAGTGTTTGCTTTCGCCGGTGCATACCGTTTTACCTTCAACTGTCATTGTGTAACTAATTGTGACGACAGCCATGCTTACCTCTTTCACTTTGACATCAATATCGATGACATCGCCATAAGTGGTGCTTTTGACGAACTGAGCATGAACATCAATGACTGGTGAGACAATGTTTTCCTCTTCCATTCGCTTATAACTAAAGCCCACCTTTTCAAGGAAAGAACTTCTTGCCTCTTCCATAAATCTAATATAGTTTGAATGATGAGTGACTTGCATTCTGTCTGTTTCATAATATTGAACTTTATGTGAAAATATCATTTTTTCTCCTTAAAAATAAACAAAAAATGCAATTTTTTGTGCATTTTTTAATTTTTTTGCATTTCTTCGCTTGCTTTTCGGACTGCAAGTGCCAATTGGTCGGCACAAGATGTCGATCGAAAGCCGCATAAATTTCCCTTCAGTTTTTCTTCAATTTGCTCCACTGTCCAGCCGTCAAGCACTTTTGAAAGCGCCTTTAAATTGCCATTACAGCCCCCAGTAAAAGCAATATTTGTTATGACATTATCATTATTAATGTCAAACTCAATTTTCGAAGCACAAACGCCGTTTGTTCTATATGTATATCTCATATTTCCTCCATTTAAACAAAGTATATCACATAATTAACATTTATGCAAGTCCGGAAAACTTAGTTTCCATCCTTATCGACGAGCCAGATGCTCGGCGACTTGCAAATGCAGGTTTAGTCTTAATTAGTAAATTGCCTATACGAAGTGGATAAAAGTGCATAATGCACCAAGACTTAGTCTTGACTATCAAATTAATTAATATTTTAAGAAATTATTTATACCTCTCTTAAATACCATTCATACGAATGTGAACTAAAAAAGGTGTCTAAGACACCTATTCTTTTTCTGTTTCTCCTTCCATTTCCAAAACTTCGCCATCATTATTTAAGTATTGCACTTTTTCAGGAAACGCCATTTTGTGATTAACAAGTTCATCAACACATTCTTTTGCAACTTTCTCATTTGCAAATAAACCAACAAAGAAATCAGCCGTTTCGTCAAACCTTCCGATTGTGCGTTCCTCGCTCACACCAACCACATCATATTGAGAAGGCTTTGCATCTTTCATCATTTTCTCTCTTTTGCTTGCAAGGTCATCTGCAAGTTGCCTTCTCAGCGCTGCTTTGCATTTATTCCACATGCCATCGTCACCATATTGATATTTGGCTTCTTCGCTTACGCTATCGAATAACTTTTGTGTCGCTTTTTCAAAGTCAATGTTTTCTTCAAATGTGTATGCTTTAAATTCTTCGACATTTTCAAAAACAGGAAGTTTCCAAGTAATATTATAAATGCCGAAAAGTGATCTATATTTTTTCCCAATATCATCAATAGTTTTATATTTCATAATCCCACCTCTAGAAACATTTTATCATGCCTTTTCCTATTTGTCAATATTAATTTTAAGTTTTCCAAAAATTTCCCTGACATAGCCCACAAAAAGCGGAAGGGAGAATACAAAATATGCCGTCATGCCAACAATGACCGCCACCAAAAGCCCCCATATTCCGCCTACCAAGGAGAGGAAAATTTTAACCGCCATATACATTATAAAAGAGGACAGGATTGGCAAGGTGACCTCGTAAAAGGGAAAGGAAATGAGATGGCCAATTTTGATAAGAATGCAAACGGAAACAATAGAAGCAAGGACAATATTTGAAATTGAAAGCGCATAAATTGAAATTTGCTTTAAAGGCGTGCAAATAAAAAGAATGCTGAGTTTTCCTATTCCTCCAAAAATACTGAAGATAAGGGAATAATTGAAAAAGCCGTTTGCCTGCAAAATTGACAGTAAAAATTGCATAATTGCAGTCAAAATGATTGAAAAACCGCTTAAAATCGTGATTTTTATTGAAATTTTTAAATATTCATCGATAATACCAGGATAAATTATGGGATAAAGCGTTTGGGAAATTGCGACAAGTCCAAACACAAGAGGAAGAAGAATATACCACATTGAAAGGAAGGATTTGGAAATAATTTTTCTTTGTCCCTCGTCATCACCCGAAGCGGAAAGATAGGAAAGATTTGGAAGTAGACTTGATGCAAGCGCAAGAGAAATTATCAATGGGAAATTCAAAATCGCCCCCACAATTCCCGTTTGAACGCCAAATAACGCTGTCGCTTTTTCGCTTGTAAGCCCCGACATAATTAAAAGTTTGCTTGCGAAAAGCCCTTCAATCGCATGAGTGAAAGGAACGACAACTCCCCCAAATGTAAGAGGAAGAGTGGCGCGCAAAAAGTCACCTTTTCCCTCAACGCCAAACACATATTTATCATTTTGCTTTGTGGCAACCAGCAAATAAAAAAGAGCAAAAAATTCACAGATTAATATTCCACAAAACGCTCCAGCGACACCGCTATGCCCACCTTTGGAAAAAAGATAGGCAAAAATTAGCCCAAACACAAACTTCAAAACCTGCTCTATTATTTGACTTATCGCTGTCGGGGTCATGTTTGCATAACCTTGCAAAATTCCACGAAGTGCCCCCACAAGTCCCCCAAGAGGAAGGGCTAGTGCGACAATAAAATAGCACACCGAACTATTCCCTATTCCTTGAAAAGATGAGATTGGCTTTGCAAAGATTATAAACACAAGGGATAAAAGAAGGCTAAAAGAAAGTGTGAAAGAAAATCCATATCTTAGATAAGAGCCAATTACGCGATTATCACCCCTCGCCCGTGCACTCGAAACAAGTTTAGATAGAGCATTTGTAACACCACCGCTGACAAAAACAAGCGCTAGCGAATATAGCGACATGACCATCTGAAAAATTCCTATCCCCTCAATTCCGACAATGTTTGTAAGCGGCAGCCTAAAAAGTCCGCCAAAGAATTTACAGACAAGGCCGCTCAAAATAAGGACAAATGTGCCCTTCCCGACTGTGTTTTTCATAAAGATATAATGTCAAATATTTGGCGAAAGTATGCACAAACGCCTTGACAAAAAAGTCTAA
>CANQBU010000112.1 GCA_947589615.1 uncultured Clostridia bacterium
GCTAAATGAAAAAATTCTATAATATGACATTTTCAATATGCTTGATTTTATTGTGCCTTTTTACTTTTACAGGGTGCAACAAAGCAAAAACTATAAGCATAAGCGAAGATGAATATAATCAAATCATTGAATCTACAGATAAGTTTTTTTCTAACTATTCTTTTACGAGTTTTGATGGGAATGGTGAAAAAATTTTTGATGCACGATGTGTTAAAGCGGAAGACACTTTAAAAATGAAAATGCAGATTGCAAGTAGGCCCGACACTATTGTTTATTTTTTTAATAATATGATTTATGTTGATGAAAGCGGCGAAAAAGATTGCTTTGAATACGATCTTAGTTTGCGACCTGATATAAATAACTATCAAGATTTTGCAAGGAAAATGGTCTACATGCAATATGTTACAACGGCTATTTCTTATGGTCAAGAAATTGATGTTAACAATGAAAATCAGGAAATAGAGCAGACAAAAGAATATGATAAAATTGAAAAGACTACAAAGGGCAAAGAAATTACCTTGCATACAAGCGGAACGCAAAACATTAAGCAGACGAATGGTTCAAATATTACAATAACAAATATAAAATTTGAGGCAAAAGAGGTTATTTTAGATCATGCAAGGGTCAAATATTGCTATTCAACAGATAGAAATACAAGAATAACAGCAAATGGGGAGGAAATTGATTCATTTGACAGCAAGGAGAAAATATTAGTTAAATCAGTTAAAGGAAATATTGAACTTCCTAATCTTGAAGAGTTTAGATAAAAAAGAGAGACTTTCTCTCTTTAATTTGTTTTTGACAATTCTTCAATTGTGGTTTTATATCAAATCATCTAAAAGTTGAATTAATTCTGGGATTTTATAAATTCTGTGCGCTCCGTCAAAATGAAAATATCCATCAAGATGAATATCTTTTGCATTAAAATCCCTTAAAAATCTTGAAAATCTTTCTTGTTTTTCATCTTCGACAATATTGCTTCCTTCATACGAGGTTATGCAGAAAACACTTGTGAATTTTTTGCCGAAATTTAATTCATCTTCCGTCAAATTTGATTTCTTAATGACATCACTTTGTTATGTCGCAAACGAAATAATTGGCGTTAAGATTTTTTGCCACTTCTTTTAAATTTTTTTCTTCTCTATCGATAAGCAATAGTTTTTCATCTTTTAATAATGACGCCACTGCTTTGCCTACGCCGTCTCCCGCGCCTGTAATTAAAACATATCTCATAAATTAACTCCTTTTCTTCATAAAGATTTTTATACGAAAACACTTCACTTGTTTAATTGTGTTTTAACCAGTTCACAGGTCTGTCGTATTTTTTCTAAGTTTTCAGTAGTTTTCATGTTTTTAACTGCATAATCTTGTATTTCTTTTAAATTTTTTAATACCTTGCCAAATTTTTCTATCATCCATCTATGTCTTGGCATAAGCCATATATGAAAATGATAACTACTTTTTTCTTCTAAAATAATGTTATATTCATCTGCAATTTGATTATTTTGTAATATATTTAAAGTTTTGCTTATAAGTTTAATAAGTTCAACCTGTTCATCTGTATTTAAATCATTTAGTTTTTCAACATGTCGATTTGAGAAAATTATTAAAAATCCGTCAATTGGCAATTCAAAATCTTGTGCAATTGAAAAATTTTCACTCCTATATAGTAAACCGCCAAAAACATCTAAATTGCCATTGGCGATATCACACCCAAGACAATTTTTAACTTCGACTTCTTTTCCTGTTAAGTCTATTATTTTCATATAACCCTCAAAAGATATTATAACACATTTGAGAAGTTTTGCAAAATAATTTTTTATCGTTTTAATCATAAAAGCATTGAAAAAAATATCAAAATTATTTTGTAATATAAAAATTATATTGTATAATATATCAGAGATATACATTTTTAAATAATTTTAACAAAAACGCTTTAAAAATCAATATTTTTATAAAAAAATCGATTTTTCTTAAAATTTTGTTGTAAATAAAGTGTAATCTTTAATAAAGATTGGCCGAAGGAGGATAAAGATGAAATTATATCATGTATCCACAATTCCTGCTTTAAAAGTGCTTCAGCCCAGAGTATCAACGCACGGTAAACCTTATGTTTATGCCACCGAGAATTTGAATTTTGCATTGTTTTTTGGTAGCAGAAAAAGTAACGGGGATTTTGATGGAATATATGGAATAGAAAATGATGTTCCATTTTTTTACGAGGCGTTTGCAGGGGCTTTTAAGCATAGGTTTGATGGTGAATCTTGTTATATTTATGAAGTTGACCCTGAAGGTTTTAAAAGTGGACAAACATCTTTCAAAGGCGAAGTCGTCAGCGAAAATCCCGCAAAAATAATTAATTGTGATAAAATTGACAATTTATACGATTTTTTAATGAAGAAAGTGGATAATGGTGAGATTATTTTAAGGGAATACGATAAAGATGATGTAAATTTTGTAGCAATGATGGAAAATCATATTAGGGATAGACTAGTAAGGTTTCACATACTTGATGACAAAGAAAGACCTATTTACAAATTTTGTGCCGACCATTTTCCTAAAATAATGCAAGACGTAGAAACAGAAAAGGAGGAAATAAGTGATAAATAAATATAAGTCAATAATAGAACAAAAGTATAATGAATATGACGAAGATGCAAGATTTGATAGAATGTCGCAAAGATTTGAATATTTGACAACTATGAAATATATTCAAAGTTATGCAAAAAAAGGCTGTAAAATTTTGGAAATCGGTGCGGCAACGGGGAGATATTCAATTGCACTGGCAAAAATGGGATATAATGTAACGGCAGTTGAATTGGTAGACAAGAATTTGCAAATTTTAAAGGAGAAAAGCAAGGGAATTGAAAATCTTATAAGTATGCAGGGCGATGCACTTGATTTGTCTCTGCTAAAAGATAACCAATTTGATATTGTCTTGAATTTGGGACCAATGTATCATCTTTTTAATCAAAAAGATAAGGATAGGGCAATTGCCGAAAGCGTCCGTGTTTGTAAACCTAATGGAGTTTTGATGTTTGCCTACCTTACCCATGCATCAATCATTTGGGCATACGGTGTTAGAAAGGGAAATTTATCAGATATGGAATATTGTTTAAAGAAAGATGGTAGGATTAAAGATGTTCCAGAAGAAATTTTCTGTTCATTTTATATTGAGGACTTTGCAAAGCAATTTGAAAAAACGGACACAACATTTTTGAAGAATATTGCCACAGATGGAATAGCCCCAATGATGAGAGATTATATTGATGACAAAATGAGTGAGGAAGATTATAACATGCTTTTAAAATGGCATTTTGCGACTTGCGAACGAATTGACCAGCAGGGATTAAGCAGTCATTTATTATATATTTGCAAAAAAAATGGCTAAAAACACGAAAAAAATCTAAAAAAACATATAAAAATGATAAAAAAGGAGTAAAAATTAAGCATGGCAATATTTTTAACAAGCAGACTTGCAACACATACAAAAGATGAAAACGGAATAAAATTTTCAATACCACTAGAAGATACAAACGAGATTTTGACAAACATTAAAAAATATCTAAAGGGAAATAATAGATTAGTGTATGTTGCGAATGATCCAAAAAATGTAGAAGAAAATAATACCAGAATTGTTCCTGTATTTGAAAGTTTTGATAAAACGGGGATAAATTTTAAGGAAAAAATTCTTTTGGATTGCAGAAATTATAAACAGGCAAAAGAGATATTATCGGGAGCGGATTTGATAATTTTAAGCGGTGGGAAGTGCGTTTGTCAAATGAAGTTTTTCAGAAAAATTGGTTTAAAGAAAATTTTACAAACCTTCCAAGGAATTGTAATTGGAATTTCTGCAGGAACAATGAACATGGGAAAGATTGTTGCAAATTTCCCAGAAGAGAAGGTTGATTTAAAGGAGAGAAGGTGGCTTAAAGGTCTTGGTTTATTTGATGAAATTATAATTCCTCACTTTGATGGTGAAACTAAAACCTATCAAATTGAATGTGATGAAATTGATTTGATAAATGATTATGTGTTGCCTATGTCATATAAACATCAATTTCTTGGTATCCCCAATGGCTCCTATGTGCTTATTGATAATGAGAGGAAAGTTCATTATTATGGTGATATGTATACAATTTCAAATGGAGAAGTGATAAAAAGAGATAATTAATAAAAAATCTTGCAAAAGCGCAAGATTTTTTAAATATTTCTTTATTTTTTTGTTTTTAACCTTTTATCGACATTTTAAATGTTATACCATTAATCCGATTTTTGATAATTTTATTTTTTCCAAAAATTTGGGCTTAAATATTTATCACAAAAATTTTATTAAAAATAAAAATAATTTGAAAAATCAAATACGATTTTTATTGATATATGCTATAATAAATTTTGTTTGATTTGAAACTTTGAAAATGATAGGAGGAAGTTATGAATTATGATGTTATTATAATAGGCGCAGGTCCAGGGGGAATATTCTCAGCGGTTGAATTATTAAATAAGAAACCGGAGTTAAAAATTGCCATATTCGAGACTGGTCATTCACTTGATAAAAGGCGATGTCCGATTGATGGTAAAAAGATTAAGAGTTGCATTAATTGTAAAACCTGCTCAATTATGAGCGGCTTTGGAGGAGCGGGTGCGTTTTCAGATGGGAAATATAATATTACAAATGATTTCGGTGGAACATTGTTTGAATATATTGGCAAAGAAAAAGCTTTGGAGCTTATGCACTATGTCGATGAGATAAATTTAAAATATGGCGGCGAAGGAACAAAACTATATTCAACGGCGGGAACACATTTTAAAAAGGT
>CANQBU010000113.1 GCA_947589615.1 uncultured Clostridia bacterium
CTTGAGCGGAAAGGGTAATAAGCACTTGCGCGTCAAAAACATTGTTTTCAGCGTCATTTAAAATGTATACACTCTTATTTGTAAATCCATTTGTATAAATTCTTTGTAGATCATCGCTTAAAACTTCTACGGTAGGAGAGGAGTTTGTAACTGTAAAATAGAAAATTTGATAGTGATAATAAGAACTTTGAAGTGTTCCGCTTGTAGACATAAAATTGTCATAGGTATATTGAATTATGTAAAGGTATGTTCCTGCAGTGTTTTGATTGAAGTCTTCAAATGCACCAGATTGAGCCCAAACATATTCGCTACCAACCAAAGAGCGCGTATAAATTTTTGAAAAATCTCTGTTATTTTTTGCATTTGTCAAAAATTTTATAGGAGTTTGATTTGTTGTGACAGGTTCGAGTGCATTTTTTTCGATAGCTGCTTTTGCAAAATTATATAACACATCTTGCTTGAAACCACCGCTCAGATGAGTTGAAGGGTTTTGTGCTTCAATTACATCTTTAGGATCTTGTGCTGTATCTGAAGATGTTTTTTCTCCTTCTTGCCAGATATAATTGTTCACCAAGCTTGTAATATCGGCAGATTTAACATATTTGTTAAAATCATCATATGTTTTTAAGTCTACGCTTCTAGGTTGGTTTGTAGAAGGGTCTATATCAGAGTAATTTGAATAGGAAGCTTGATAACCATAGATAAATAGTCTTTGCTGTTTATTTTGGAAATTTGAAGGACTTGCAGTAATTTGACCATCAATTATAGTTTGTTTAATAAGTTTTTCAAATTGAAGATTGTAAGTTTCCGTTCCACTCGATGTTTCGACTTTGTAAAGATATGAAATGCTTATATCGTAGGTTCCTATATCGGAGAAAATGATATTTGCTTTGTCATCAGTTTCATCTTTTAAAATTGTTCGGATAAATTTGTCGCTTTCTTCAAGTTCATTTCCAAGGTCATTTAATTGAACAAGTTGCCCATTTTTATATTCGATAACTGTTGACGTTATTCTTTCATTAATATCAGTGAATGTTACCCTGATTTGAAATCTGTCCGGATTGTAAGTTAAAGATGGGAGGGTGTTAATATCTTTTGCATAAGCATAGTTATAATAGTAGTAAGCAGAATAAGAGCTGGAAGCTCCCAGTGAAGTTTCTTGAACATTATTTGAGTGATTAATCTTTGGTTTAGAGGTGGTATGCTCAAAATAAGTAGAAGAGTCAAAAATCATAAAGGAGTAGTAAATTGTTTTTTCGGACAATATGAAACTTAATCCGTTGTTAGTTGTTTGATATTCAAGAGTTGGTATGGCGAGGGTGTAAAGACCTTCTCTGTAAAGAGTTACCATATCATCATTAAATGTTTCGCTTTTTGCGAGAGTGTTAAGACCAAATGTGATTTTAAATTGTTTTGGTGTCGCTGAGATGGTGTCTATCTCAAACGATTTGCTGTTTTGCTTTGCATAATTTGAAATATTTTGGTCTGTTAAAATATTGTCTGATGTAATTCCAGATTGAACATCAGCGGATGTCACATTATAGTAAAGAGAAAGAGCGTTTGTAAAATCAAAATAAGAGAAAACTTGACTTGCATTTTTATCAGGAATGTAAGCATAGTTATTTTTTACCGTATCGCCTTCCATTTCGGCAACGGTTTTTTCGATAATGTCATCGGCAATAATTAAAGATTTTGTGCTCTCTGGTTGAAAAAGATAAACGGAATTATCGACATAATTTACTTCTTTTCCGTTATCAGTGGAGAATTGGAATTTTACAAAATCGGGCAATGAATTTACAATTTGCTTTTGAGGAGAAAAATCTGCCTTTGCGTCAAGACCTTTGGATGGCAAAGTGAAACCTATTCCCATGCATAGAAAAGCCAAAATTGAAAAAGGTATAGAAAATTTTTTTAAAATCTTACTAAATATTCTCATAGACACCTCTCTGTTATTTTTATTTTATCACAAGGCTTTAAAAAAGCAAAATAAAATTAAGAAATTATTTAAATAATTATAATATTTATAATATATATTCTACTCAATAAGAATTTTTTTAAACTTTGAAAAGAAAATATTGTCAAAAATCGTTAATTTTACATACATAGAATAAGAGGTGGTTATGAAAAAACTTTCTTTATGTATGATTGTAAAAGATGAAGAAAAAAATTTGGATAACGCACTTAAAAACAGCAAAATTTATGCAGATGAGATTATAATCGTAGATACTGGCTCAAAAGACAGGACGAAGGAAATAGCTTTTAAGTATACCGATAAAGTGTTCGATTTTGAGTGGGTAAATGACTTTTCAAAGGCAAGAAACTTTGCTTTTGATAAGGCAAACTATGAGTATCTTATGTGGCTAGATGGCGACGATTTTTTATTAGATGATTCGGTAAATAATATTTTAAAATGGAAAGAAAGCGAGGAGGATGTTGATGTTCTTATGTGTCCATATGTATCTTCATACATCGATGATTTTACTCCCACATTTCAATATTTGCGAGAGAGGATAGTCAAAAATCTTCCATCTTTACGCTTTCATGATAGAGTTCATGAAGTAATTATCCCAAGCGGTAAGGTTATAAATTGCGACAATATTAAAATTTATCACAATAGAACTAACAAAAAATACACCCCGCGCAATCTGATGATTTATCGCCAAATGCTTAAGGAAGGCGAGGAGTTTTCGCCGCGAAGCCAATTTTATTATGCTCGCGAGTTATACTTTAATAATTTTATTGATGAGGCAATACATGAATTTTCAAGATTTATTTTTGATGGTGGCGGTTGGAAAGAAAATAATATTGAGGCATGCTTAAATTTAGGAAAATGTTATCAGATAAAGAAAAAATATGAAAACGCTTTAACTGCACTTTTCGGTTCTTTCGTTTATGATAACCCAAGAGGGGAAATCTTGTGTGAAATCGGAAATACTTATTGTTGTCAAGAGAAATATGATAAGGCAATTTATTGGTATAAATTGGCATTGCAAAGCCAAAGCAATGTATCAAGTGGAGCATTTGTAAATGTGGATTGCTATACTTTTATTCCAGCACTGCAACTCTGCGTTTGTTATGATAAACTAGGGGACAAAGTCAATGCTCTCACTTATCATGAACTATCAAAGGCATTTAAACCAAACGATAAGGCTGTTTTGCATAACCAAGTATATTTTGATAATTTATAAAAAAGTGGCAAGAATTAACAAAAAAATGGTAAAAAACATATTTTTTGCCATTTTTTCTAAATTTTTTAATAAATTATTGAAAATTATTAATTTTTGTTTAATTTTATTTCATTGAATTTTTCAAGTTTTTCATCAAGTAATTTCAAAAATTTTTCTCTATCCACATCTATGACAAGGTCAACCTGACCATCGGGATTTGGCGTTGCGATTGTCTTGCCAGGGTAGTCTTTTACATCAACCGATATGTCGACTTTTTCAGTCTTGAAAAGCTCAGGATATATAAGATAAAACAATGCACAACTATCATTTGTTGCTATTCTCTTATCTGGATATCCAGGTTCCCAATACTTTGAATACATTTCGAAAAAGAGACGCCCTGTTTCATTTGCATCTTTCATTTTATAGACATATTCCTCGGTAAGATAAGCCTTATTTCTTCCTATGTTTGAAGGAACCATTGCAAGTGGCAGTTTGGTGTCAAGAGTGAGTTTCAAAGCTTCTGGGTCAGATGAGGCATTGAATGAAATGTAGTTAGGCTTACCGTCCATACCAAATGGCGCACCTCCCATAAAAATAATACGAGGAATCTTTTTTACGATTTCAGGGTGTCGGACAAGTAAAGTTCCCATATTGGTATGAGGGCCGAGTAAAATTGGGATAATGTCACCATCTCCTTCATTTAAAACGCGATACATTGCATCGGCGGCATCTTCATCGAGCAGATTGTGATTGACAATACGTGGTGGATTATATCCACCCATGCCTTCTTTTTGATGAATATGTTCGGCTGTTGGACTTATGCGATACATTGCGTGATCACTCCCTTTAGCTACGGGATAATCTTTTCCAAATAAGTCGAGAATATGAAGAACATTTCTTGTTCCCGTTTCGATTTTAACATTTCCTGTTACAGATGTTATAAGTTTGATATCGATATTTTCATCAAATAGAGCATAAATAAGACAAGCGGAATCATCAACGCCGGGATCGGTGTCAATAATGACTTTAATTTTTTTATTATTCATAAATAATTCCTTTTAAGCAAAAATAAACATGCAAATTTGTTAATTTTACAATAAATAGTATATACAAATGGGGGATAAAAAGCAAATGAATTGTAAAATTTTTAATAAAAGGGGGATTTTTGTTGATTAAAATAAGAAATTATGCTAAAATAAGAGACGGAAATGGAGACGTACCGAAGAGGTCGTAACGGGACGCACTCGAAATGCGTTTGTCGCGGAAGCGGCACATGGGTTCGAATCCCATCGTCTCCGCCAATCAAAACCTAAATCGAACATCTAAAAGTTTGGTTTAGGTTTTCTATTACAATAAATGGCAACCAAAAAGGTTGACCATTTTTTGATTTACAAATTCAATTGGGCTTATTGACGGTTTTATTCCTTTGATCTCCTAATCTCTATATTTTTTTAGCACAGCATTTAAAATTTATTTTTATTTCAGCGAAATTTTTAATCTAAGCGCTTCGCCAACTTCGCCCATGTTGTTTTCTGGCTGAATTACGAT
>CANQBU010000114.1 GCA_947589615.1 uncultured Clostridia bacterium
TTTTAAATTTGATATTTTTTATGATATAATCTTTTTATTAAATAGATTATTTGGTATTATACAAAGGTGTACCTTTAAAGAGTAATTTTTTGTCATCAAACCTTGAATCCGTATAATGCCATGAACTAAAATGGAGGACGAATTTGTTTGAAACGATAGACAATCGAACAAGGTTACTTGGAGATGATTTGAAAAAAGAAATTACCGATGGAACAAAATTAAGAATAGCAGCATCATGTTTTTCAATGTATGCGTTTGACGAACTAAAAGAAGAGTTATCAAAAATTAAAGAACTAAATTTCATTTTTACTTCTCCGACTTTTACAAAGGATGCGTTTTCAGACAATGTCAAAAAGGAGAAAAAAGAGTTTTACATATTAAAGCAAGATAGAGAAAGTAATATTTATGGAAATGAATTTGAAATAAAACTAAAAAACAAGATGAGCTTAAAAGCAATTGCGAGAGAGTGTGCAGCGTGGGTGAGAGAAAAGGTTAAATTTAAAAGTAACACCACAAATGGAAGCATGCCCAATTTTATTGGTCTTGAAAAGCCAGACGGACAAACATTAAATTATTTGCCAATAAATGGGTTTACCACCACAGATTTGGGATATAATCCGGGTAACACATTATTTACTGCAATAACAAAAAGCGATTTTGCCGAGCAAAGTAAATATATGCTTAAAATGTTTGATGAAGTCTGGGCGGAGAAGGATAAAGTTGAAGAGGTTACTCAAAATGTGGCCGATTTTATAGATAATGCTTATCAAGAAAACAGTCCAGAGTTTGTTTATTTTATTGTTCTATATAATATTTTTAGTGAATTTTTGAGTGATATTAGCGAAGATAATATGCCAAACGAATTGACAGGTTTTAAAAACACTAAACTTTGGAGTATGTTATATGACTTTCAAAAGGAAGGTGTTATTGCGATAATAAATAAACTAGAAAAATATAACGGGTGCATACTTGCCGACAGTGTGGGACTTGGTAAAACATTTACAGCACTTGCAGTTATATCATATTACTCTCTTAGAAACAAAAGCGTGCTGGTTTTATGTCCAAAAAGATTGGGTGAAAATTGGCGTCAATATCAAGGGACAAGCAATGATACCACAAATATTTTATATGAGGATAGAATCCGTTATGAAGTTTTGTATCATACAGATTTAGGTAGAAGTGGAACGGCTCATAACGGACGAGATTTAAATCTTGTAAATTGGGGCAATTATGACCTTGTTGTCATAGATGAAAGTCATAATTTCAGAAACAATAATCCTGTTAAAGATAGAGAAACAAGATATGATTTTTTAGTTAATCATGTTCTTAAAGAAGGGGTTAAAACAAAAGTTTTAATGCTTTCTGCAACTCCGGTAAACAACAGATATAACGACCTTAAAAATCAACTCGCACTTGCTTATGCACAAGACTATGAAGCATTCGAGAAAAGCATAGACACAAAAAGTAGTGTTGATACAATTTTCAGACAGGCTCAGGCGGTTTTCAATGATTGGAGTAAAAAGCCCGCAAACGAACGCAAGACAAAAGACTTAATAGATGGATTAAGTTTTGATTTTAAAAAACTTTTGGATAGTGTAACAATTGCAAGGAGCCGAAAAAATATAATCAAATATTACAATACAAATAGTATAGGAAAGTTTCCGAACAGACTTCCTCCTCAGTCATATTATCCAGAACTTACCAATTTAAAAAATGTTCCTGCCTATAAAGAAATTTATCAACATATAAAAAGTTTAAGTATGGCGGTATATGGACTTTTCGATTATGTGCTTGATAGCAAAAAAGAAAAATATGAAAAAGAATATGATGTTGATTTAAAACCAAGCAATCTTGTCGGCAACTTAATGGCTGGAAGAAGTTCTGGTATTAAAAAATTGATGACTGTAAATTTATTGAAACGACTTGAATCCAGCATTGAGGCTTTTCGCTTGACCATGAAAGCAATGCTTGACAATAACAAAACGGAAATTAGGCTGCTTACTAGGTATGAAAATGGAGATTTAAAAGAAAATGCCACCGCTACAAAAAAGGTTTTTAATTACGAGCAATTTGACCAAGACGAAGATGGCGGACTTAATTTGGTTACGGTTGACAAGGGGAAGGAAGTCAAAATTGAATATGCCGATATTGACAGAACTTCTTGGCGGGCTGCAATGGAAAAGGATATTCAGATTTTAGAAGATTTAATAAAACAATTAGAGGTTATAACTCCCGAGAATGATTTAAAACTTGAAACGCTCAAAGGCATTATTGATGAAAAGATGAAAAATCCAATAAACGAAGGGAATAAAAAGGTTTTAATCTTTTCAGCATTCGCTGATACGGCAAACTATATATATGAGAATATAAGCAAATGGGCAAAAGAGGAATATGGTGTAAATACTGCTCTCCTAGAGGGTGGCGGAAACAAGGCGACTTTAAAACATTGCCCTAAGAAAACCGATATGCTTCTTACAATGTTTAGCCCAATCAGTAAAAACAGAGAGCAAGCATTTGCCGGACTAAAAAAGTATAGAGAAAGACTGCACGATGACAAAATTAATTGGAGTGACAAACTTGATAGACACGAGTATGATGATATTTTCGAGGATATTGACATTTTGATTGCAACCGACTGCATAAGCGAAGGTCAAAACTTGCAAGATTGCGACATCGTGATAAATTACGACATTCATTGGAATCCTGTGCGTATAGTCCAAAGATTTGGAAGAATTGACAGACTTGGAAGTAAAAATAGCGTCGTCGGCCTTATAAACTTTTGGCCACCATTGCCACTTAATGAATACCTAAATCTAACCGACAGGGTTAAAAGCAGAATGACCATTGTCGACCAAACCGCAACCGCCGATGATAATATTCTAAATCCTGAAGATCAAGTTGATGATTATAGAGAAATTCAAATTAAAAAACTGCGTGAAGGGGAGAATATTGAGCTTGAAGATACCAATAATGGTGTCAGCATAAGCGACCTTGGACTTAATGAATTTAGAATGGATGCCGTAGCCTTTGCAAAAGAATATGGCGAGCCGAGAAGAGTTCCTATGGGTATGCACACAGTTATCAAAGCGGATTTGTCAAAAGGTATTGTCCCAGGAACGATTTTTGTCCTTAAAAACCGCAATGACAATGTAAATATAAACAGGCAAAACAGACTTCATCCATATTATCTTGTGTATGTTGATGAAAGTGGAAACCTTGTGCATAATCATTTAGAAGTTAAAAATATTTTAGATGTTTTGAGATCTAGTTGTAAAGACCAAAAAGAGCCTATTCAAGAAGTTTATAAAATTTTTAACAAAGAAACCGATGATGGCCTAAAAATGGATAAGTATAACACTCTTTTAAGTGATGCAATTAAAAGCATTATTGAAGTTAAAGAAGAGGGTGATGTAAAAAGTCTATTTAATAGCGGCAGTGCAGTGCTTTTCGAAAATAAAATTAAAGGATTGGACGACTTCGAACTTTTGGCGTTCGTGGTTGTGAAGTGAGGTGGCGGAGTGTTTCAATTTCCTAGTAAAACAGTTGTTGAACAAAATTTTAAATTAAATGATTTATTAAAATTGATAAATGCCGATAAAGCCGTGAGGACGGAGGCAAAAAATATACAAAAAATTCAAATGATAAACGCAATTAGCGAGGTTACGACTGGGCTAAAATCAAGCAACGATGTTAATGAAATTTATGTAATAAAAATTGATTTGTTAAGTCCAGATGTGCCAAGGAATTTTATAAGACTTCTTGATAAAACAATAAAATTTCAAGTGCTTTTTGAGGTGCTAAGCGAAGATAAAGTCAAATATATTTCGACTTTCAAAATCTTTCGAAATGATAAGACAACTCAAACAAAAACATTTGAAAGCGAGTGGAGAGATTGTAATAAAAAGGAACTGCCACTTGTTACCAATCTAGAAGAAATCTATAAATGTATTTTAGAGGAACTTTATAATTTAAAATTCCGTCAAGATGAAGAAATAGGTAAGTGGATAGAGCGAACAAACAGACTTGAGAATTTAGAAAAAGAGTTTAAAAAATATGAAAAACTTATAAAAACAGAAATTCAACCGCGTAAGGCATTTGAACTTAACGAACATTTGCGAGAAATTTATAAAAAGATACAGGAGGAGAAATGAAAAAGTGGAGAATAATTAGTTATTTTGTTTATTCGATTTTCGCTATAGCTATTATTGTTTTATCGTTTTTAGGAGGGTATAAAATTATTTCTAACCCAATAGATTTAATTACGATACTTGTCTCACTTTTTGCGGTATGCTTGACCGTATTAGAAAATAAAGTTGCAAAAGAAATTGATGTAGAACAAAAATACACACAATTTGTAATTGAATATTTACAAAAAACAGAGAGGAATGTTTCTGATTTGCTTGCGAAAGCAAATAAAAAGTATAGAATCATGTCAAGAACGGATAGATTTAGATGATATTGCATCCTATTTATTAAAAACGCCTATATATAAAGAAAAACTGAGAAGTTATTTTATGGATTATAGTGCTATTTTAAATAAATATCAATCTGCTTCAAAAACTGCTGACCTAGTCAACAACACGACAAATGAACTTTTCAGTCTTAAAGCAAGATTTGAAATTGAAATAAATGAGCTAATAAAAAAATTGTAT
>CANQBU010000115.1 GCA_947589615.1 uncultured Clostridia bacterium
TTTATCCCAGAACCACTACGGGAGCATATTAGTGCTATCGTAGTGAAGTTTATCTCAGAACCACTACGGGAGCATGTTTTGCCCGTAGTGAAGTTTATCTCAGAACCACTACGGGAGCATGTTTTTGTGCCCGTAGTGAAGTTTATCCCAGAACCACTACGGGAGCATATTAGTGCTATCGTAGTGAAGTTTATCTCAGAACCACTACGGGAGCATGTCTTCAAGACATATTATACATCATTTCACAGCAAAAAAGCAAGACAAAAATAACAATTTTTAAAATTATGGGCAATTTCCGTTTTCATTATTTTTGCGGTTTTATTTAATTTTGAAAAAATAACGAAAATTAATGTATTTTTCGCAAAAATTTGCGATATTTTTATAATTTTCGTTGTTTTTTGTGTTTTTTTGATGTCTAAGAGTGAAGTTTTACAAATTTAAGCTATTTACCCATGAAGTGAGGGTGTCCTCACTTGGATTGCCATTTAACAGTTTTCCTTCTCTTATCGTCGTAGATCTTGAAACGCTTGGTTGTAAAAATTTAACGGTTTGACCGAAACCGCTGCCGCCTGATGTGGCAAACAAAATTATTGTCTTATTTGAAAAATCATAACTTTCGAGGAATGTATTTATTATTGTTGGGGCGACATACCACCAGATAGGAAAGCCCAAAAAAACTACATCATATTTTGAGGTGTCCAAAGTATTGTGCTCAATTTCTGGGCGAGAAGACTTGTCTCCCATTTCTACACTTGTTCGTGATTTTTTATCTAGCCAATTCAAATCGGCGTCCGTGTAAGGCGTTTTGGGGATTATTTCAAAGAGGTCACCATCAACCACTTTTGCAAGTTTTTCTGCGACTTTTTGAGTTGTGCCTGAAGCACTGAAGTAAGCGACTAATTTTTTCATATTTATTCTCCTTATCATCTTTTATTATATCACAAAATTTTTTGTTAAAATAATAATTTTATATGATTTTTGAAAAAATAAATAAAGTTTACAAAAAAATCTAAAGTTTCGCGTATTTTTGCAATAAAATTGATTTTTGCGAGCGAGATTAAAAATTTTGGATTAGATTTCCAGTATGTTTAAAAATTTTATTAAAAAATTGTAACACATTTTTCATATTAAGAATATATACTCATGAGAGGGTGTATGGAATATAATGATGATCAAATTTTATCTTTGCAAGACTATGAAAAAATTGCAAAGGCTTATGCAAAAGGAGTGAGGAATTTTAAAATTATCTCTCTAGATAATGAGGAAACTTCAAAGATGATTTTGCCCATTTTCGAACTTTTGTATTCTATAAAGGCAAGTCTTTTTGCGTTAGGGGGATTTCTTGGAACAAGCAAATTTTATTCATTAAATGAAAGGCAAATTAAAAAACTTTCGATAATGCTGGATTTTGATGAGGTTTTAAAGACCTCTCCTCCGCCAAAGGATAAAACTCGTTGTTTATTGAAATTTTTGGCTGATGAACTCGTTTTGATAAGAAATTTATCAAATTTTGCGGAAAAAAGCAATTTTGAACGGCAAATAAAAGAAATTATTGATGCTCGTCTCGCCCTGCTCAGTCAGATTTTAGGTGGCGCCTCGTAAAATAAGGAATTTATCATATATAGAATTATCTCGAGAAAAAGAATTGAGATAATCTCTTTTTTATCAAAAACCTTCAATTGTTTGACTTTTTTCCCTAAATATATTAATGTATTTAGGGAGGAAGTAAAAATGCAAAAAAGACTTGAAAAAGTTATAAAAAAATTGGAGAAAATAAATGGCGACAATCTTATTAAAAGTGATAAAGATGCAGTTGAAAGACTAGTTGAAGTTTTAGGTGAGAACATACCTTCTCAACTTAAAGAGTGGTATTCCGTTTATGACGGCGGCTATCTTGGACAAACTTTGGAGTTTTATTCAACAAAAAAAGAGCATGAGGGTTTTAAGGGTGAACTTTATACCTTTGAAGAGACGAATGACCCTAATTACAAAAAGGAAAATTATATTGAAGAGGATTTATATGCCTTCGCTGTTGCAAATGACGGAACATTGATAGGGTTTGATGTCAGCGAGAAAGCGGAAACAATTTATATTTATGATACTGATGAGGGAGCGGCTATTGCCGAATATAAAGATTTGGCTGAATTTATTGAAGACCAAATTCAAAATTTTTACTTAATGGATGAAGCGTTTGAAATACATTTTAGTAAAGTTGCCGACAATTACCTTACATATAATAATTCAAATCCAAAGATTTTGTATAGCGAGAAATTAAACAAAGAGTTAATGTTAACAGAACCTGATGAAAATGGCGAAGTTGAGTGGCAGCCCGTGCCAGTTGAAGATGAGATTGACCTTGGAGATATTGAAGATGAGTTGTGCTTTTCATTACATGGAGATTTGCCTGACTACTATACAAAATTTCTATTTTTGAAACTTGACGGATATGTAGACGAAAAAACCTATCTTAGATTCAGTCCTATTCAAAGCATGGATAACATTTACCAAGTAATTGCCTCTCAATTTGAAGCCGCTCAAGAAGTTTTCCCAAATTCTGAAATGTTCTTGCTTGGAAGAGCCACAGTTAACGGTGATGACAATTATGGGATTTATTATAACAACGAACGAGATGTTATTTTCCTATACAATCCTGCAAAAGATAAAAAGGTTGATTTGGGAAGACTCTCATACACCATCGCAACGATGAGTGCCTAAAAAATAAGAAAAACGCAAAATTTTGATTTATTTTGCGTTTTTTAATGATTTTTTTGACGAAAAAACTTAAATTATTTGATATTTTTGCTAATTTTTATTTTTCTGTCGTTGCTTTTTAAAGAGATTTTGCTTATTAAATTGTAAAGCCTTAATTACTCAAAGCACAATAAAATATGAAAAAAACCTCGAAATGAATAAATCAAATCGAGGCTTTTTTATGTTAATTTTTCTTTGCCTTTTCCTTTATAGTTACACCATTGTCAACTAAAACTTTGTCGTCTTTTTTAATTTCAACTCTTAGTTTGTAACCAAACCCCGAACTATGACAATACAAATCATATTCCTGCTCGTTAACAGTTATACGATATGTTTCACCATAAATAAGAGGTGGGGCATAGATTTCTTTATAAAGCGAGTCGTTGATGAAGATTTTCATCCTGCTTCCGCGTGTTTGGACTTTTACAGTTGAATTTTCCAATTTCAACTCAACATTTTTCGCTGTTAGGAAAAACGATACCAGTAAAAACAGGAAAAACGCACAAATTATTCCGATAAATGCATAAATCATATTTAATTCCTTTTAATTCTTATTTTATTCCGGGAATTGGCATACCGGTGAGGTTATCATAGGGCCAATCTGTGAATGAACGGTAAGTTCAGCCATGATTGTAGCAATATTCGATGCCAAAACTCTTGCGACAGGAGAGGTCTTGAAATATTCTTCGCTATCATCAAGGGCGTCATATTCAGCGGTGTTAATAATCACTTCAACACTCATTGCGACTTCAATCGAGAAGATACATTCAGGTTCAGGCTTAACATTTCTTTGCACTGTTACCTTTACGGCGTCACTGCGAAGTCTCTCGACAGTAAGGTCATCCCAAACACGCATGTTAATTGTCGCATTTGGTTGTGGTTCTGCCATTCTTTTGTAGTCGACTTTTTCAATTATAGGTTTAAAATTCATGTTTCTGATTACGTTTGCCATAAAAACTCCTTAAAATTATGATATTTTTCATCCATATTAATATTAGCATACTTTTTTAAAATTGTAAAATGAAAAAGCGTTATTTTTCAAATATAAAATTTTTTGATGAAGTTTGCAACAAGAAAAGACAAACGTCGACTTAAAACTTGTATATTAGCATTTGCAAATTATACTATATATAGTAAAATATGCATAGAAAAGGAGAAAATTATGAAAAGTAACAACAATATGTTGAAGGTGCTTGCTATGCGAGCAAAAAATCGAATGATAAATAGGAATGGAATGTCCGATGCGAGAATAAAAATCATAAATAATGATGACGGGGAGTTTGTCGAAAAGGTGAGAGATATTCTATCTTCTCAAGACAATATCACAAATCCTATCGGTCAACTTATGGAAGAAAAGGTGCTTTTCAAACTCGATGAAAAGGGAAAAGAGAAATATTTGCTTGAGACCGTAGAAAAATTTTTAAGGGCTAAAACTATTATCGAAAATGAGAAAATTGGCTAAAAATTGCGTAAAAATGTGAAATTTTTGGCTTTTTTCTTGATTTTTTGGCTTTTTTTTGTTTAATTATCTTTAAAAAGGCGTTTTTTATGATGCTTTATAAATCAAATGTTTTAAAATATAAATTTTTTTCAAAAACCAAAAGAGAAATCCACAAGCGGCTATAATTAAATTATTGTTGCTAAATTTGTAATTATGTGCTAAAATATATGTGTTTTTGAGGAATTTTATGGAAGAAATTTTTGATGCTGTCGTCATCGGAGCCGGTCATGCGGGTTGCGAGGCGGGGCTTGCACTTGCACGAACGGGAAATAAAACACTACTTCTTACAATCAACCTTGATGCGGTTGCTTTTTTGGCATGCAATCCCTCTATTGGTGGAACGGCGAAGGGACAACTTGTAAGCGAAGTTGA
>CANQBU010000116.1 GCA_947589615.1 uncultured Clostridia bacterium
AGGAGAGAGTATGAAATCTTTATTTAAAAGTGTTGTCTTAATAACAATATTTTCGGTATTGACAAGAATATTGGGTTTTTTATTTAGAATCATATTATCTAGGGTAGTAGGTGCGGAAGGTGTTGGAATTTATCAAGTTGCATCATCGGTATTTATGGTTCTTTTGACAATTGTATCAAGCGGATTGCCCCTTATAATATCGAGAATGAGTGCATCATACATTGCAAGCAAGGATAAAAAAAGAGAAGCCTCACTGATAAGTGTAGCCTTGCTTTATTCACTCATTCTTTCAATAATTTTATGTTTAATGGTGATCTTATTTAAAAATTTGTTTTCGAAACTATTATCAGATGAGCGGTGTATTCAGATCTTAATTATTCTTTTACCTAGTTTGATTTTCTCTGCTGTTTATAGTGTCTTCCGCGGGGCTTTGTGGGGACAGGGCAATTATTTTGCTTTGTGCGTAAGCGAGCTATATGAACAGGTTGTCAGAATAATTTTAGGTATTCTTGCAATTTCGACAACGTTTACTGCGCTGGAAAATGCTTTAAGCGTGGGTTGGACAATGACACTTGCATGTTTTTTGTCAATGATTTTTGTGACGCTTTTATTCTTTTACTATGGAGGAAGATTGGGGAAATTGAGTAAAAAGGAGTTCTCGCCACTTATTAAACAGTCAACGCCAATAACACTTATGAGAATTGCCGGTTCATTTATAAGCCCACTTGTTGCAATTATAATTCCGGCGAGACTTATTGCAATCGGATATACAAGTAATCAAGCGATGAGCCTTTTTGGGGTGGCGATGGGCATGACTTTTCCTCTTCTTTTTATTCCCACTACAATTATTGGTTCACTGTCAACGGCACTTGTGCCTGAAATTTCAACTGCACTTGCTCAAAATAATAAAAAATATATTGATGAACGAGTTGTTTCCTCAATAACATTTGCACTTTTTATTTCAGCAATGTTTGTTCCCGTATTTATGGGCTTAGGGGAGCATATTGGTGAATTCTTGTATAATAACACCTTAAGTGGAACATTGCTTCAAACTGCATCATGGGTTATGATACCTCTTGGGCTTACGAACATTTCTTCTTCTATATTAAACTCACTTGGACTTGAGAAAAAATCATTTTTAAACTTTATTATCGGTGCGATAGTTATGTTTTTAGCATTATGGTTTTTACCTCCGCTTTTTGGGATTAATTCATTAATATGGGGAATGGGCTTAAATTATTTAATTGTTTCCACTTTAAATATCTTGCTTATTAAAAGGAAGTTGGGCATAGAATTAAAGCTTACAAGCAAAGTATTGCGACTTGCATTGATACTTTTGCCTTCCGCCGCTCTTACAACATTTTTTGTAAGTTTATCGAGTTATGTTTTCCCTTTGTTTATTACTCTTGTTATTGGCGGGATTGTTAGCGTGTCGACATACATTCTTTTAGGGGCGGTGATGAACTTATTCGACGTGAAAGCATTTTTGATATCTGCGAAGAAAAAATTTAATATTCCGAAGCTAAAATTAAAGAAAAAACAGGTATAAAATTGAAAAAACGCTCATAATAAAGTTATGTTAACTATTATTTGCAGGTCAATTTTAATCTATTTTATTGTGCTTTTAGTATATAGATTGATGGGAAAACGCCAAATAGGTCAAATGCAGCCATTTGAACTTGTTTTAACTTTGATAATTGCAGACCTAGCTACAATTCCAATGGCGGAAGTCTCTGTGCCTGTTCTTCATGGGATAGTTCCACTTTTGACACTAGTTGTTGTCCACTTTTTGTTGACGTTAATTACAATGGCAAGCCAAGGGGTTAGTAAGTTGATAAGTGGAAAGCCTAGCATAATAATAAATCCCAAGGGAATAGATTACAAGGCAATGAAAAAATTGAGCTTGACAACTGATGATATTTTTGCTGCCTTACGCGAATGCGGATATTTTAATATTTCTCAAATACAATATGCTATAATGGAAACAAACGGCAAATTGTCAGTCATGCCCAAAGCACAGTTTTCACCTGTCACAAACGGGGACATGAAATTGAAAGTCGATGAGAGTTTCTTGCCAATAATTTTAGTAAGCGAAGGAAAGATTATGAAGGAAAATATTATTCTTGCTGGATATAGTAAGGAAAAGGTCGAAGAACTTATAAGGCTGCATGGAGGGGATAAGTTAAAAAATGTTCTACTGCTTACTGTTGACAAACTTGGTCAGGGCTATATACAGATGATAGAAAAAGAAGGTGAGTCTTTTCAGACGGAAAGGTTGGTGCAGCATGAGAGCCTTTAATATAGTAAATTTATTTATAATAATTTTTCTTTTGGTGGGAATATGTTTGGCTGAAGAAATGGTTGTTAATTCTTCACTTAAAGATGTCCAAAATAGATGTTTCGAAATCGTGCAAATAATAAATGAAAAAGAATCTTTAAAAGATATGGATGTTGTGCTTGCCGTTGATAATCTTGAATATAATTGGACAAAAAATGAGGGCAATCTTTGCTGTATGGTAAATCATAAAAATATTCAGGAAATAGGGCAGGAAATAGCAAAAATGAAGATTCATATTGCCAATGATGACCGAGATGCATTTAAAGTTTGTATAGAATCTTTAAAATTATATTGCCATAGCTATCTTCATTTTATGGGAGCGAATCTTCATAATATTTTATAATTTTATTTCAAAGTCTTTGTCATAAAAAATTCCAAGTTTTGACTTGGAAATTTTTTTAATATACTTTTTCCCTTCTTATCTTTAACCAGCAAATTAAAATTGTAATGAGTATGGACGCAGCAACTAACCCTACAGCGATCCAAATTAAAATGTTGAAGTTGGCGGATGCGGAAGTTATCAATTGGATTTTATTACTTGTAATAGAGGGATTTTCAGATCTAAAATATTGGTATTCGCACCAAACCGTCCAGTCCCCATGATGTCCATCATCATTGAAAGAAAATTCGAGACCAACTCTGTTTTTGGAAGGGTTGGATTCTTGACCATAATTTGGAGGTAGAGGTTGAATGCCATCATTTGTTAAGGCATATTCTATTCCACCCTGTGCTACACCAGTAGCATACCAAATAAGTTTTGTTTCATCTATATAAGTAAATTTTTCTTTATTTTTAAGATAGAAATTATAGTTTGAATATGTCAAATCGGGTGCATCTGTTGGCGGAACTTCATTAAAGGCAATATCTGGTTTAACAAGCAGTTCTTTGTCAGGCTCAATAATGAAGAAATCGGAGTAAACATTAGGCCCGCCATTAATATTCATATAAAATCTATAGATGCCCCAGCCGCTGAAAGTGACAATACGTTTTCCTGATGCATCCAAGGTGTTCACACCTTTATCTATATCTAACTCTATAGGAGAATTTATCAGTCCATTTAAGTTTCCAGTGCTTGTTCTTGTAAACGGCTCATAATTTTCAACAGTAATTAAACTAGCTTGATGTAAAAAATCTTCGATTTCTTTATAGTTTTTTAAGTATTCAATTGAGATTTGCAGAGTGTAGGAATCGGCTGCGGTTGGCTGATAACTTTCTGGATCAACATTAAAAACGAATTTACCTGTATCTTTCCATCTAAAAATAAAGGCTTTTTGGTTGTCATATTCTTTAGGGCTTTGATTCTCGATTTTATAGCCGTTTCTGCCAAAAACTTCTATTTGAAAACATTCATTTGATTGAGTGCCTGCCGCTTTTGATTGATTTTTTACGCCTGACCAAAAAGGCAATAAGAGGATTAGAATAGCAATCAAAATAATGCTAAAAACTGAAAATGATTTAACTCTTTTCATAAAATCTCCTTGATATTATTTTAGCATAAAATAAAAAATTTAAAAAATGATTTTGCAATATATTTTTTTTAAAGCCGATTTTTTAATAAATTGTTGGGAAAAAGCACAAAATTTATTGAAAAAGACAACTGATTTGTGTTATTTGTTGACAAAAAATAAAAGGAGATATATAATTTAAGTTATGGATAATAAAGATTTAGATGTAGAAGTGTTGGAAAATCAAATTTCCTTTGATCTTGATAGTTTGGGGCTTTCCGAAAAAGAGGAAAGTGTATCTTTAACAGAAACATTAATAAAACCTCAAAATCATGAATGGATTAAAGACGAGGTTCTTTTTGTCGTAGTTAAAACTGAAAAATACAATATGAATTTATGCGGTAAGATGATGCTGGAATGGGTAAAACTTGCAGGCAGCAATTGCGAACAAATGATAATAGATGATTGTCCTGATATAGTCGAAAGAGTTCGAAGCATTAATACCGAGAAAAAAATAATAGCGGTATTTTACAGTGACACTCCTCTGCTTGATAAAAGTCAATTTGTTCGAATTGTTGAATATTTTGCTGCTAAAAGCATAAACTTCTTATTTTTAAATAGAGGCTTTATTGTAAAAAATGACTTTTTAAAGTATAATCCAAACATTGCACAAAGCACATTATCGGATGATGAGAAAACTAATCTTTTGATTTGTGATAATTCCCAGGCTATATCTTTT
>CANQBU010000117.1 GCA_947589615.1 uncultured Clostridia bacterium
ATATGTGCCAAACAATGAGAATAAAGAGAAGTTTGATGATATTGATTATATTGCAATGGATTCACTTTTCTCACCTGTAAAAAGAGTAAATTTCAATGTTGAAAGCACACGTGTAGGTCAAAGTGTTAATTTTGACAAACTCACACTTGAAGTTGAGACTAATGGAACAACACCTGCAAGAGAGATTGTTTCGCTCGCAGGAAAAATTGTAATGGAACATATAAATTTATTTGTTGAATTATGTGCTCAAATTGCGAATTCAAACATTTTAGTTTCAAGAGAAGAAGACAAGCAAGTGAAACTTATGGAACTTCCTATTGAAGAGATGGATCTTTCTGTTCGTTCATATAATTGCTTGAAAAGAGCAGGAATAAACACAGTTGAAGACCTTACCAAGAAATCAAGAGCAGATATGCTTAAAGTTAAGAACCTTGGAATTAAATCAATAGATGAGGTTATTCACAAACTAGAAAGTTATGGACTTTCTCTTCGCAGGGACGAAGATTAAACTTTATAAAGGAGAAAAAAATGACTAATGCGAAATTAGGTAGACCAAGTAAAGAGAAAAATGCTATATTGAGAGGACTTGTAAGTGATCTTCTTTGGTTCGGTAAAGTAGAGACGACTGTAGCGAAAGCAAAATCAGTTCGTGCAAAAGCAGAGAAAATCTTAACTCTCGCAATCAATTCTTATGAAGATATCGTAAAGGTTGAGAAAGAAGTTAAAGATTCAAACGGCGTTAAAGTAAAGAAAACAGTTACAAACGACGGACCAAGCAAACTTCAAGCAAGACGTGAGATAATGTCATATCTTATGGATAGACAAGAATTAAGAAAGCCAAAAGAATCTATTGAGGCTTACACAGCAAGAACAAAAGACATTAATCACCCACTCCTTGAAAAGATATTCAACCTCTATGCTCCAAAATACGCAGCGCGTATTAAAGAAGTTGGACAAGGCGGTGGATATACAAGAATAGTAAGACTTGGACAAAGACGTGGCGATAGTGCTGAAATGGCAATCGTTGAATTAATTTAATAAAAAATCACCAAAAATGGTGATTTTTTGTTGTTTTTTACGCGTTTTTCGTTAAATTTTAATAAATTATTAAAAAAATGCTTAAAAGGAGGGAAAATGAGGGCGGTATTACAAAGAGTTTTAAATGCTGAGTTAAAGGTGGACGGCAAGGAGATTTCGAAGATTGAAAAGGGACTTGTCATATTTTTCGGCGTGGGAAGCGGTGATAAGGAAAGCGATTGCGAGAAACTTGCATTGAAAATATCAAAGCTTAGAATTTTTGAAGATGATAATGGAAAAATGAATTTATCTTTAAAAGATAAAGGCGGCGAGATATTACTTGTAAGCCAATTCACCCTTTATGGAGATTGTTCTCACGGTAATAGACCAAGTTTTATAGAGGCAGAAAAACCTGAGAGAGCGAATAATTTATATAAATATATGCAAAAATGCCTGCAAAATCAAGAAATTAATGTAAAAATGGGCGTTTTTGGTGCTGATATGAAAATAAATGTTTTAAATTATGGGCCTGTTACAATTTTACTAGATTCAAAGCAAATTTAATAAAAAAAATGATTGGATGGAAACATCCAATTTTTTAACTAGCAAGAGGATTTTTAGATTGACTTTTTTATAAAATAATATTATAATACTTAATAGTAGTTAGGAGAATTTATGATATTATTTGGTGATTACCATACGCATACGAAATACTCGCGCAATGGTCACGGAAAAGGAACAATTCTTGAAAATGCATCCGTAGCCTTGAATAAGGGTTTAAAGCAAATTGCAATAACTGATCATGGATTTAATCATATTTGTTTTGGGGTAAGAAGAAAGGACATGCCATCAGTCAAAGATGACATTTTAAATGCAAAAGAAGTCACAGGTGTTGATATTTTATTAGGGGTTGAGGCAAACTTGATATCAACAACAGGTGATATAGATATAGAAGAGGGCGACTTCGAATTTTTAGATATCCTATTGATGGGACATCATAAAATGGTAAAAGCAAAAAGTTTTAAAGACTTCATGAAATTAAATATAGCGAATGCTGTGGGTTCGCCATATAGCCCAAGCCAAGAGAGACTAAACAGAAATACCACAGCTTTTTTAAGAGCAATTGACAAGTATCCCATTGATGTAATAACTCACTTAAACTATGGTTGTCCTACGGATACACTTGCCGTTGCTCGTCTTGCAAAGGAAAAGGGAGTATACGTAGAATTAAACGGGAAAAGGATAAACTTTACTGATCAGGAACTTTTAATTATGGCAGAAGAGGGAGTGCAATTCATAGTTGATTCTGATGCACATAGTCCTGAGCGTGTTGCTGAATGTAACAATGCATTCAACACGATTTTTCGATTAGGGCTTCCACTGTCACAAGTAGTAAATATTGATAAATTGCCAAAATTTTCAACAAAAAGGGGTTAAAATGCTAAGTTTTGCGAAAAAAAGCAAGGTTGAGATATTACAAGAACCTATAGAGGACGCCGTTTGTGCTCAAGCTTTTATATCAGGTTTACTCCATGCTTGCGGCAGTTTGACTAAAAACAGTGAGGGCGTTCGAGTTGATGTGGTTACCGATTTTGAAGATATTTATGATTTTTTAAATAAATTAATAGAAAAATTATATGGAGAAAAATTAACGCTTGATATTTCCGATGATTATATAATAAATAAGACCACATATTATCGAATAAGCTTTCCTATTCAAGTCAGCGAACAAGTTTTAAAAGATACATCAATTCTAAGAAATGGAGAATACAATTTTGACGGAGATATTGATGAAAATTTGACGCCTGACGAAGAAAGTAAGAAGGCATTTATTAAGGGGGCATACGTAGGTTGTGCTACCTCCAGCATTAAATTAAGTGAACTTGGCTCACGTCTTCCGACTACAGGTTATCATGTTGAATTTGCATCTCATAAGAGACAATTTTTAGAAAATTTATCAAAAATGCTTGAATTTTTCTCAATTTTTCCAAAAATTTCGTTAAGAAAGAAGATTTTTGTTCTTTATATAAAGGATAGCGAGTCAATAAAAGATTTACTTGCTCTCGTGGGAGCAAACGAATGTGTCATGGATCTTTCTGATGAAATGGCAAAACGTGATCTACGAAATACTGTTAATAGACAAGTCAACTGCATAAATGCAAATATAAATAAAACAGTTGAGGCAAGTTTAAAACAAATCAGTGCAATAAATTATATAAATAATAAGATAGGGCTTGAGAGCCTGCCAGAGGATTTGCAGGAGGTTGCAATTTTAAGACTTGCAAATCCACAAGAAAGTATGGAAGAACTTTTGAAACTTTCGACAATAAAACTCACTAAAAGTGGACTAAATCACAGGTTTAGAAGAATTTTACGTATTGCCGAATTTTTAAAAGAAAACTAATGGGGGAATAATGAAAGAATTTGTTCATTTGCATTTGCATACCGAATACAGTTTGCTTGATGGTCTTGCAAGAATAGATGGCTTGATAAAACTTGTCAAGGAGCGGGGGTGGAAATCGGTTGCCATAACAGACCATGGAAATATGTATGGCGTAATTAAATTTTTTGAAGCGTGTGTGACAAACGGTATAAAGCCTATTATAGGTGAAGAGTTTTATATTTGCAATGACATGAAGAGTAAAACGGGAAGAAGTGATACTGGTCACCTTATACTGCTTGCAAAAAATAATGTCGGCTACCAAAATCTTTTGAAACTTTCATCACAAGCATATCTTGAAGGAATGTATTATAAGCCGAGAATAGATTATAAGCTTTTGGAACAACACTCGGAAGGGCTTATATGTCTTTCTGCCTGCCTTGCAGGGCATATACCCCAATATATATTAAAAAGGCAATATGATGAGGCGGATAAACTTGCACTTTGGTTTAAGGAGCGATTTGGAGACGATTTTTATCTTGAAATACAAAATCATAATTTAGCAGAGGAAAAAGAGGTGCTTGTTCATTTGGTTGAAATGAGCAAAAGGCTAGGCATACCCCTTGTAGCAACAAACGACGTTCACTACTTGCAAAAAGAGGATGCTGAACTTCAAGATGTATTAATGTGCGTTCAAATGGGAAAAACATTTGATGACCCTGATAGAATGAAGTTTGATACAGATGAATTTTATTTCAAAACCTATGAAGAGATGCAAGAGGCTTTACCTGGCTTTGAGGAGGCACTTGATAGAACAATTGAAATAGCGGAAAAATGTAATGTAACAATTAAGACAAAGTCTTTAAGAGAGGCTGCTGAAGGGGGTAATCCGAATGTCCCAGAAGATGACAAACTTGGTGCTACTCAAAACTTTATTCCAAAATATATCCCAGATACAGGCGAAACTCCTTATGAGTTTTTGTCACGTATGGCATGGGAGGGACTAAGAAAAAAATATAATCCTGTTCCTAAAGAATTTGAAGACCGATTAACAATGGAATTAAACACCATAAATAAATTGGGTT
>CANQBU010000118.1 GCA_947589615.1 uncultured Clostridia bacterium
TGTAGGTCCAGTAGAACCTGTCGGTCCTGTGACACCTGTTGCACCTCTCGGTCCTGTCGTTCCCGTCGGTCCCGTTACACCTGTCGCTCCAGTCGCCCCTTTTTCTCCTTGTGGGCCCTGAGGACCTTGCGGCCCTGAAAGACCTTCTTGAAACATATTCGGATTATCTTGAACTATGCTTAAAGGCATGATATTGCTGCCGTTTACATATACACTTTCTGGATAATTATTTTGACAAAACGAATTTCCTTTGTTTTTCATGCTTTTTCTCCTCAATATACATAATAATATGAAATTTCAAAAAGTTTTGTTAAAAAAACAATCACCATAGTTGCATTCAGAAAATTCTGCCATAACATTAAAAAAGATGCGAAATTTTCACGCACCTTTTAGCAAGTTTATTTTATAAAATTACAGATACATCTGTGCCCATTGCAAGATATATATTATATGTCTTCACCTCTTCGCCAAGCGAATAAGTAAAATTATATGTCACTGCATTGTCGTCTTCTGTCGCCGTTATCTTAGAATTTGCAGAATTTTGACAAGTATAGAATATATAATAACAATTTTCATCGTCATCTACACAAAACTTGATTCTTTTGTATTGTCCACCATTGCTTGGTAGAGCAATAAAACTCTTGTTTAACACTAAACTGAATGCAACGGTATTATCGGTTACTTCTTTATCTAGGGTTATTTTTGACTTCTCATCTTTGGAAAATTTTGATTTTACTTGCAAACTCCCAACAGTTTCATCATTATATTTTACAGTTCTAATGCCCTCAGTTTGTTCTTTATTTACAACCAAATTGATTGCACTTCCCTCCCTTGTGGTAAATTCCAGCATGGTCTGTTTTTCTTTGCCACATGCAAACAATGTCACTCCACAAAGTAAAATTATGGCAAAGGAAAACATCTTTAAAATCCTTTTCATGTTAACCTCCGCCATAATTTTATCATACAATATGCCTTAAAAGTTAGGCTTTTTATGTATTGTTTTGTCTAATTATGTGTTTTTAATACTTTTCACTTATTGATTTTAACCATTGCCCTATTTTATCGTCAGATTTCTCAATATCTTCATCATGAATCGAAAAAACAAACTCCTCGGCAAGCTTATTTTGTGGCACCATTTCCTTTATGGTTTGAATGCTTTTCCCGCCAAAAGAACTTCCCAAATGCGTAAAAAACGGAACTATGACCTTGTCAGAAAAATCATACATCTTTAAAAATGTGCAAACGGCTCTTGGTAAATCCTCCCACCAGATGGGAAAACCTAATAATATTGTGTCATATTCCCTCATCTTTTCTATACTTAAAGTCTGTCTCAATTTGGGATAAGTTTTATTTTCAAGTTGTTTTTGTGCAACGTGTGCTAAAAAATTAAAATCAACAAGTGGATATTCAACATCTGTGGCAATCTCAAACATATCACCCCTACAAATCTCTTTTATCTTTTCTGCCACTTTCAAAGTATGATTTTGCAATGAAAAGTAGGCTATTAATATTCTTCTCATTTTATTTTCTCCTTAATAATTGTATCATTATTCCCTTTTTAAGCAAAGAAAAAAGAGAAAAAATTTGATTTTTCTCTTTTATTCAAGTTCAATATAACTATTACCTTTATTACCTTCGCTTTCTGGTTCATCTTCCTTTTTATATAAGTCCCTTTCATAATTTGGATTTTTATCTTTCTCTTTTTTGACTTGTTCGTCATAAGCGAATTCAGTTTTTGACTTCGCGACATACTTTACAAAATTTGGAACTTTGTCTGGAGACAATTCTGTTATACATTTGCAACAAGGACATTTGATAAGATACTGATATGTTTTATTATTGGTGTATGTGAAAGAAAAATCTGTAAAAACATCGTTCATGTTTATGCTAAGCAACGCACCACAAGGGACATTGCCTCTAGAATCATTTGTCGCCTTCATTCCTTTACCATCACAAGTGACCTTTAGACGCCATGTCTTTTTATGATCTACTCCTGGTTGTAAAACTACCATTCCCAATGATTTCATTGCTCCTCCTTGAAATAAAAGTCAGATGTTTAAAGCGTTCATTTAACGCTCTTTTTTTCTATAATATAATTATATCACAAAAATTCTTTTTGTCAATATTATTCCAAATAATCGCCTTCATATAGCGTTTTTTCACTAATTTTATTGCTTTTTACACTATTATTATCACAAAAACTTTGAATTTCTTCTTTCAATCTGTTTATCTTCTCAATGCTTTGTGTAATTTTCTTTAGGTCCTCTTCTTTTGCAAGGCAATCTTGATTGAGAACAAGTTTCATATAGGCATTCAGCAAGCCCTCTTCTTTATGAAAACCAGCATATAAACAATCTATTTCATCACCGAGAGCATTTATTTTTTTGCCAAAATTTTTATACATAACATTTATATCGGCGTTTCTGCTCGCCTCCAAGAATTTTTCTAAATTTTCTTCGATAAAGTCGCCAAGCAATGGGAAAAACAATCTGTATGCCGCTGTTATTGGCGCAATAGAACAAAGATCGCCTAAGCCTCTTTTGTCTGCACTTTTGTATACCTTTGAAGTTATATATTCATTAATTACCTCATTTAAAGTTCGATTTTGCGATTTTGTATTATCGGCAAAAAATAGTCCACTTTTATAAATATTCCATTTTACGCTCGTGTTTATCGCATGATTTAACTCGTGAAGTATTGTGTTTAAATCAAGCCTGAAATATGAGAGGAAATAGCACACATTAATCATCTTGCCCTCTTTCGTCATTGTTCTCAAATGCTCACCGGGAACAGTTGAATAATCATTTAAAAATTCGTCAGCCTTCTTTTGAACATAATATCTTTCGTCAGATGATAAATTTAATTTTTCGAGAATTTGCAATGATTTATTGGCAACGCCTTTAAAGTTATTTGAAATATAATCTATAAGTTGGTATCGCTCCTCAAGATTTTGTCTAATTTGAGCCCCAATTCCCATTAAAACATCTTGAAAACTTTTCTCACTTATTTCGCTATCCTTGAAAATAGATTTTATTGTTCTATAAATTTCATCTTTATTTTTTAACTCACTTGTCTCATTTTCACAATAATCAAATAAATCACCCAAAAATGACAAATTAAACTTCTCGCACTGCTTATTTACAAATTTGTCGCTGTAATCTATATTCCCAAATTCTTGTTCAAAAAGAAAAAGTATATCTGTATTTGATCTTATTGATGCTTGTTCTAAAAGTTTTGCCGATTCAGGAGTTGCCCGACCATTACCAGAAATTATTCTTTCCCTATCTTCAATCATATCTTTAAGGCTATAATACCCAACAAATTTTTTATTATTAAAGGCGCTCTGAAGATCCTCTGTTAAAATTTTCATATATTCAAATTTTTCAGGGTTATCTACAAAAGTCTTGACATCTCCTTCTCTCAAACCAAACATGTTAGTATAAAAATATAACATATCATTTTTTAGGCTTTCTGATTTCTCTAGGTCTCCTTCAAAAAAATTTTTTAATTTTATAAAAGAAATCGACGGCGTCTTTTTTTTAGGAATAACACCCGCTTGTGCGCATGTAAATTCATAAAACTTGCGGAATGAACTATCAATCAATTCGTTAACAGTTTTTAATCTACTTGTGGCAAATGCATCTTGGTCTATAGTCAATTCGTCGAGAAAAACTAGGGTCGTTTCATGCAAAATTCTTGAAATATCCGCCCTATGTTCTTCTCCATATACTTCAACAAAACATTCTATAAGATTTCTCATTTTATTCTTTAAAGGGTTTGCAAGGTCAATTAAGTTTTTATCTATGTTCATCTTTCCTCCGACTTTATTTTAATTATACCACAAGTCAATCAATTTTTCAATAGAAAAGTTTAGTATGCTTATAAAAAACCACTTAAAAACAAATTTCATTTTTAAGATAAAATAATACACAAGCTATTTCTACTAAATAAAAATCGGCGAAGGTAATTTTTATGAAATTTTATAAAAATACACTAAAATTTTTATTTTTTTTCATTTTTTTACCAATTTTTACTTAATTATTGCCTTCATCTAAATTTATAAGTTGATATTCGCGATTTCCCAATCCTATTTTTTCACCCCATTCAACTATATGAATTGCATGCTTTTTATTAATTCTATTGACTAGTGATGCTTTTCCTTCATCTTTTGAATTTATAATTTGGTCATAGCAGCATTGGTCGAGTGCGATTGGATCAAGAGATGCAAAAATTCCTATATCCTTCATTTCAGGTTCTTTTGGATTTGAATCACAGTCGCAGTCTATTGAAAGATTGTTTGCTACATTTATATAAACAATATTTTTTGGAGTGAAAAAGTCTATAACGCTTTTGCATGCCTCAGCCATACTTTCAAGAAAGCCGTCTTGATCACCTGTGAAAAGCCACATCTTAGTAGTGCCAGTTGTCTTTCCAA
>CANQBU010000119.1 GCA_947589615.1 uncultured Clostridia bacterium
GCCTTTGTATGCATGATATCTAGAAATGTGTGTTTCAATATAGCTTTGCTACTTCCGTTATTATCCAATTTAGAGTTGCGGTTTCCACCTTCTCCACCACTATCTAATTCTTTTATGCGGATTTTTTGATAGACAAGCCTTGCAACAGCAATTCCACTAATTATTAGGACAAAACTTGCACCTAGGATACTTGCTAGTCCCATCCAAAATTTTTCAAAGAAAATAATGTTCCCAAGATAGTATGCGGGGTTATAAAAATTATCAAGCCAAGTTAAAAGTGAAAGCCATATTCCAAGTGTTCCTTCTTCCCAATTTCGATGAATAAAGAACTTTGCAAGCACTGTAAGTATGTAATAATATAATGCAAAAAGTCCTGCTAAAAACACTATGAAAAGTATAAGTTTTACAATGTTGTGTCTTTTTAGCAGCGAATTAATATACATTATTGGAATTGCAAGAAATACTGAAAGCCCAAATGGTATCAATGGCATGAAGATTATACCTAATATTATCCCAATTATATATGTAAATGTGATACAATTCATAGCCCATCCAAACACTAGCATGATGGGAAAAAGTAATATCTCTGAGTATATCATCAAGTCGATGTAATTCAAAACTAAATAACTTATGAACAACTTGAATGGACTTAACGGAAATCTTGCGGTGATGTTTATATCGCCAGGCTTATATAATCTATTCATTTGCATGCCCGTTGCTACAACTGTCAAACCTATAATTAAAATTGTTAGAAAAAGAACGGACAACCTTTTTGCTGTGACTTCTATTGTCGCTCTCAATACAAATGAAAGTCCATATACAAGTGCTAATGCAATCACAACTGCAATGAGTGCTGCCACTGCTGTCATGATTGCATTTTTCTTGCTATTGTTTCGATTAAACCCCCATTTTAATTTTAATTGTAAACGGATGAAATCAAGCATCATCCACCTCGTTTATTTTCATAAATTCTTTTTCAAGATCAAAATCTTTATTTTTTCGTAGGTCAACCTTTTTAACTAATTGACCTTTTCTTATAAAGATAACAACATCGCATGCCTTTCTGACTGTTTCTAGACTGTGTGAAGAAAATAATACTGCATGTTTATCATCTGCATAATTTCTAATAAATTTCACAAGCAAAGCCATTGTTTGTGGATCTAGTCCCACCATAGGTTCATCAAGCACCCAAAGTGATGGCTTATGGACAAGAGCACCCAAAATACAAATCTTTTGCTTCATTCCGTGTGAATAATTGGCAATTTGTGTGTCAAGTGCGTAAGAAATATTGAATTGATCTGCAAGTTCGTTCGTAGCATATTCCTTTTGTTCTCTAGTTGCTCCATATAGGCTTCCTATATAATTTATGTATTCTCTTCCCGTTAGTTTCTCATAAACTGAGTGATCATCTGGAACGTATCCTATTTGCTTCTTTGCTTCTTCGCTTTGAGTATTTATATCAAAGCCGTTAACCTTAATCTCCCCGCTTTGAAAAGGTAAAACACCGATTATACTTTTTATGATAGTAGACTTCCCAGCTCCGTTGCTACCTACAAGACCAACAACTTCTCCTGCTGAAACAGAAAAAGAAATATCATTTACTGAATATTTATCGTTTGCTGGATACTTTTTAGAAAAATTCTTGACATTAAGCATACAAACAACCCCTTTTTATAGTGTGTCTACTTTTGTCATTATAACACATATTTTGTAAAAATGGTAGTAAAAAAGAGCCAAAACCAAAAAAAGAGAAATTTTTCTCTCTTTTCTCTATTCTAAGTCATCTATATTTTATCGCTAAAAAAGTTCGTCAAACTTGTTCCAAGCCAACCAAAAAGCAACGATAGAGTGTATACCAAAATTGAATCTTGCATACCTGTTGTAAAAAATGTTTTTATCGGTGACATTGTAAGCCCACTCTTACTTGACAAGTCGTTATAATATTTTCTTTTTTCAATAGTCCACATTATTTACTATATTATATTCCCTTTCGCTTGCAAGGCTCTTTTTAAGTTTGCTCCAAATTCCCTTCTTTGAACGTGGAATAAAATTGTGCGTTCGAACGTCTTTTAGTCGCATTGCTGTGCTACAATTTTTTATTACCTTTGCTTTCTCCTTATTTTTTCTCTCTGCGTTTAAAGTAACAGCGGTCTTTCAGACTGTTTGGCAAATATTGCTGTTCAACATAGCCACCATAATCGTGTGGATATTTATATTTTTTGCTTGCTTCTGTGTGGTTTTGTAAATAATCTGGCACATTGTCATCTGGATGATTGCGTGCGTCATCTATAGCCATATCTTTTGCTATAACAACACGGTTATCCTTTGGACTTTCGCAAACATAAATAATCGCCTGAGTTAAAGCCAAGTTCCCTTCGGGCATACCCAAATTATCAAGTGCATATAGTGCACAGCAAGCTTGAACCAATGCATTTGGAGCGGAAAGTCCGACATCTTCAGATGCATGCGCTATTGTTCGGCGTGCGAGAACCTGAGGCTCAATCCCCGCCTCTATCAATCTATTTGCATAGTAAAGAGCCGCCGTGCTGTCACTTCCGCGTAAACTCTTACAAAATGCACTGAGAATATGATAGTACACATCATCATTTAGACTTAAATTCTTTTTTTGCAAGCATTCTGCCGCAATTTCTTTTGATATTACGATTTCTCCATTCTTATTTTGACTAGTTGTTATTGCTCCCAATTCCAATCCATTTAATGCACTTCTCACATCACCGCCACAAGCAGTTGCAAAATATGTCAACGCATCTTCATCTAACTTTAAATTATATATCTTTAAGCCTTCCTCACTATTGATAGCCCTATTCAATACACTTTTTACATCTTCGATTCCTAGTCTTTTAAATTCAAAAACCGAACATCTTGAAACAATCGCCTTTGTCATGCTGTAACTTGGATTTTCCGTAGTGCAACCAATAAATATCACATATCCATTTTCAAGTGCCGCTAATAAACTATCACTTTGTGCTTTGCTCCACCTATGGCACTCGTCCAATAGAAGGTAAGTTTTCTTTCCATATAGCTCAAACTCACTTTTTGCTTTTTCAATTACTGCCTTAACATCTGCCACTCCACTTGATATTGCATTAAGTTTAACGAAATTTGCATTTGAAGAATCTGCAATTATTCTCGCCAGTGTTGTCTTGCCCGTTCCCGGGGGACCATAAAATATGCAACTTGGAACTCGTTTTGCTTCTATTAGCCGGCGAAGCAATTTTCCTTGCCCTAAAATATGTTTTTGTCCGACAAATTCATCTAAATTAGACGGTCTCATTCTTTCAGCAAGCGGTTTTTTATCATTATGTAAATTTTCAAATAAATTTTCCATTATTACCCCAATATGTAAATATTGATGATAAGAATCATCAATATTTTCTTTATTTTACATCACTAATTACTAAAAGACAAGTAAATCTCATCATTTTTTGCAAATATTTCTTTTGTTATAAGGGTAAAATTAAAGTATTTTATATTGTCTGCAAAAAGGTATCTGGAATTATTGTGAACTATAAAAACTCTTTTCCATTTCTTGTTTTTATAAACTTTGACTTCTTTTAATCCTTTAAAATTTTCTTGAATTTGCATGCCTAATTCATCATTTTTAACTATTAAATTTTTAGTTTTTAGCCACTCATTTTCACTATCTTCATCAACTCCAAACGTTGCCCAACTTTCCCAAATTTTTTGTGGCAAGAAACAATTAAAGTTATAATCAAAATTTTTGTCTTTTGTCGTCACTCGTATATCAAAAATTTCATTCATTTTTTCTTGTGAAATTTCAAAAAATGTGTTCATATCTCTCGGAGAAAAAAGGCAATATTTATTTTCACCGAAATTAAAATACACTTTACGGGTTTCTTTTGAAAGGAGAGGAATCTTACACTTAAAATGAATGCCAGCAAAAGTGCAACTTTCTATACCATCAACCATCGAAAAACTTATCTCTGCGTTTTTTATATTAAAATTAAAATACGCCTTAACTTTATTTGTTAAATTTTCTATCTCAATACAATTGCTATTTCTTTTAAAAATATAGTAGCCTCTAGGCAAAGATAAATTAAATTCAAATTCTGCAGTTCTTAAAGTTTTAGTAGTATTTGATAAATTCAGCATATAATTTTTACCATTTAAAATGTAATTCTTAATTTCGTAAATTATGCCATCTTCCATTATTTTTCCCCAATAATAAAAAGGCTTAAATTCAAAGTTTATCTTCTTATCTTTTATTTTTAAATATTCACCCTCCAAATCAAAATCAAAATTCGAGTGAGATAGATAATTAATATTTAAAGAGGTGACAACTTCCCTTACTTTTGGCCCC
>CANQBU010000120.1 GCA_947589615.1 uncultured Clostridia bacterium
GATCAAGAAATGCTATATTATGATGCAATCATTTCAAGTGAAGCTTCGTCCGCCGATGCTGTTCAAGCTGCAGAGGCTTCAAAACTTGCACTTATAGATTTAATGGATAAGGAATTGGTTGTTGAGGGGTTGATAAAAGCAAAAGGATTTGAAGATTGCATTGTCTCAATTTCTGACTTAAAGGTAAATGCCGTTGTTAAAGCAACAGACCTTGATGCTCCACAAGTTGCTCAGATCGTTTCAGTTATCCAATCACAGATTGCGACAAGTATTGAAAATATAAAAATTTTCAATGTAGAATAATTGCAAAATGTATTTGAAATGTGCTATACTATAATAGTATAGGAGCATAAATGAACAAAATTAAAAATGCAATGCAGAAAAAAGGAAAAGTTGAAATTGATAGAGATATATTATTATCAATTATTAATCTTGCAACTAAAGAAATAAACGGGGTGGCATCATTAACAAATACTGAACTTTCTTTATTTAGAAAATGGTCTAAATCAAAAAGTGAAGGTGTTACAATTAAATTTGATGTTAACGGCGCTCTAAATGTCGATGTTTACATTGTCGTTAGAATTGGTTATAGTGTGCCTGATATCGCTTACAGAGTTCAAGAGAATATAAAGAATTCTTTAGGTGCTATGGTAGGAATAAAACCTGGTAAAATAAATGTTCATGTTTGCGATGTATCTTGCGATGAGGCAGTGGAATGAGAAGGCAGGCACGCGAATTAGCATTTAAGTTAATATTTGAAAGACTTTTCGTTAAAAATAGTTATACATTTGACGAAGAGTTTTTTTCATCTTTGAAGGATGAAGAAGATATAGAATTTTCAAAAAAAATGGTAGAGACTTTTATAAATAATAGACAAACTTTGGAAGATTTAATTTCAAAACATTTGCACGGATACGAATTGAAAAGACTTTATAAAGTTGATCTTGCACTAATGCTTATGGCTTTGACAGAAATAATTTATATTGGAACTCCTTTTCAAATTGTAATTAATGAAGTTGTGGAAATTGCAAAATCTTATTCCACAGACAAAAGTTCAAAATTTATAAATGGCGTTTTATCTTCTGTTATTAAAGAGTTAAATTTATCACAAGAAGGTAAATAATGGAAGCAATTACAGTTTCAAGGTTTAACCAATATATTAAACAAATATTCGATTCGGAAGAATTAATTCATAATGTTTCAATTGTCGGAGAAGTTTTTGGGAAAAGTATTACAAGAAATGTAATTTACTTTAGCGTCAAAGATGAGGAAGCCACATTATCATGTGTATGTTTTTATCCAGCTTTTAATGATTTAATTGTTGAAGGAGCAAAAGTCATAATTACAGGTTCTCCTAATTACTATGTTAGAGGGGGAAAACTGAATTTTAATGTTGTCAAAGTTGAACCTATCGGGATAGGTAATCTTTATGAAGAGTTTTTAAAATTAAAACAAAAATTGGAAGATGAGGGGTTATTTAACCCGTCAAATAAAAAAACTTTGCCCAAGGTCATTAATCGTATTGGAGTTATTACATCAAAAGAAGGTGCTGTAATACAGGATATTAAAAATGTTGCATGGAGAAGAAACCCATTTTTAGACATTGTTTTATATAATACCAGAGTCCAAGGAATTGGAGCAGAAGATGAGATAGCTAACGCAATTGATAAATTAGGTAATTATAAAAATATTGATTTGATTATTGTAGCAAGGGGCGGCGGAACGCTTGAAGACCTAAGCGCATATAATACAGAAAAGGTTGCAAGAGCAACATATAATTGTCCCTTACCAATAATTTCAGCGGTTGGGCATGAAACGGACTTTACTATTATAGATTTTGTCAGCGATCTAAGAGCGCCAACGCCATCAGCGGCTGCTGAACTTGTTACATTTAATATTGAGGATAAAAAACACGAATTGAAAATTTTAACAAATTCTTTTTATAGAGCAGCCAGAAATTACTTTAATGCAAAAATTGATAATTTAGAATACTATAAAATGGTTTTAATAAATAATTTCGAAAAGAAATTATCAAACGATTTCAATATTATTTCAAAATTAAATCAAACGATTTTAACATCTTATGAAAATAATATAAATCAGCGATTATATGAAATCGGTTTAATCGAAAATACATTAAACAAGCTAAATCCACAAGAAATCTTAAAGCGTGGGTATGCTAAAATTGAGCAAAACGGAGAAACAATAAAAGAATTAAAAAGTTTAGATAAAGCAAAAAATTTTGAAATCATGTTTGTTGATGGTAAAATTAAAGCCAAATACAAGGAGTAAAAATGGATAATATAAGTTATGAAGATGCCATTCAAGAATTAAACAATATTGTAAAATTATTAGAAGAAGGCAATATTACAATGGAAAAAGCAATAAAACTTTTAGAAAGAGGTCAAGATTTGATAAAAGTTTGTTATGGCGAATTAGATAAAGCAAAAGGCAAGCTGACCGTCATAAAGAATGTTTTAGGCAATCTGGAAGAAGAGTAATAAAAAATTAAAAATTTTAATATATTTAATATGTGAAACATATTAAAAAAATATATACTCAAAATTATAGCGGTGCATCAAAATACAAGTGGGCAATAAAAATGTTTGTTGTTGCCATTTGTTTTTCTTTGTTTTTTGGTTTTGTTAGTCAAGCATTATTAAATAGCATGGGGGTTATAATAGCCTCGCTTTGTATATGTGTTTTTATTTTTCTTGCCGTTTATTCTGATATGCTTGGCATTGCAGTCGCGTCTGCAGATATAGAAATATTTAAAAAATGGAAAGAGCAGGGTATAAAAGGAGCGGATTACGGTCTTATACTTTGTGAAAATTCGGAAAAAATGTGTTGTGTATGTGCAGATGTCATAGGCGATATATGCAGCACTCTTTGTGGTGCTGGAGGAGCATGCATAATTGCAACTATTACAAAAAGGCTTTCTAACTTAAATTTAATACTTCTTGCGTCTATTGCGGTCTCTGCAATTATCGCAGGAATTACAATTTTTTTTAAGGCAATAATGAAAGAACGTGCACTAAACAAATCAAATTTTATTATTTTGAGGCTTGGCTGCGTCTTAGAAGTTATTTTTAATGGGAAAAAAGTAAAAAAGAAAGATAAAAAGCAAAAAAGTAGTTGACAACATATCTTTTTTATGTTATTATATAAAGCATGAAAGTAGAAGTTCCACTTCTCACCAGTCAACTTTTAGTTAGATTCGGTTAAAAAACTTAATTTTAATAATATGAGTTTTTGGTGGAATTTTGTGCTTCCACCAAATTTTTTATAAAAGGGGATTTAGGATTATTTTTAAGGAATTATTTATAAACGAACAGATTAATGCGTCTCAAGTTCGTTTAATCGGAGAAAATGGCGAACAGCTTGGTATTGTTTCAAAAAACGAAGCACTTGCAAAAGCGGAAGAAGCTGGACTTGATCTTGTTTTAATAGCTACCAGTTCAAATCCGCCAGTTTGCAAAATTTTGGATTATGGAAAATACAAATATGACGCACTAAAAAAGGATAAGGAAATAAAAAAATCTCAAAAAATTATTGAAACCAAAGAGGTTAGGCTTTCTATGACTATTGATGAGCATGATATAGCATATAGGGTTTCAAGTGCCACTAAATTCTTGCAAGATGGAAATAAAGTGAAGATTTCATTAAGAATGAGAGGACGTGAACAAGCATATGTTAAAAAGGCCATTGAAATTGTCAATGAATTTTGTAATCGACTAGCAGAAGTAGGATTTACAGAAAAAGCACCTGAACTTTTAGGTAGAAATGTTTTTGTAATTATATCCCCAAAGAAATCTAAATAAAGGAGAAATAGAATTATGCCAAAACAAAAAACACATAGCGGATGCAAAAAACGCTTTCGCTTAACTGCAAATGGTCAAGTAAAATTTGCTAGACCTGGGAAAGGACACTTCCTTACAAAGAAATCACAATCAAACAAAAGAAAACTTAGAAAGGGATCTTATATCGCTGGTAAAAATACACAAAACATTAAATCCCTTTTGGCTAAATAGGAGGACAATATATGAGAATTAAAAGAGCAGTTAATGCAGTAAAAAAACGTAGATCAATATTAAAGAGTGCAAAAGGCTATAAAGGCACAAAATCTAAACTTTACAGATCTGCAAAAACACAGGTTATGAGAAGTGGACAATATGCATATATTGGAAGAAAACAAAAGAAAAGAGATTTCAGAG
>CANQBU010000121.1 GCA_947589615.1 uncultured Clostridia bacterium
GAATAATAATATTCGTATTCAGGAAGATATGATATTGACCAGATTTGGAAACAAATATATTTCATATAAAATAGAAGATGGTCATTTGGTAGTTAAGGATTATGGAAAAAATCTTAAACATATTGTATTTTATGAAGATGAAGGAAGAAAAATTTCTTGTAAAACAGAGCCTATTTTAAGGGAAGATGAAAAAGTGCATTTATATGAATTTGATTCAAATGGCTTGATTGAATTAGATGATATTTCAGAAATAGAAGATTTAGTAGCACCTCTAAACAACGGAAAACATTTGTCAAGAAACTCATCATACTATGAGGCTAAAACTTATTCAGAACTTGCTGGACAAAGACAAAAATTAGGAAATATTATGACAGAAGACTGTTCTAAAAGAAACTTTGTAATATTAGAATATCTATCTAATAGTTCAGCAAAAGTTTATTTTGAAGAGTTAAAGAAAAAGATAGAAAATCAAGAAAATAATGTTATAGAAGCAAGAAAATGTTTTGAAGAAGATTGCGAAAACATAGTAAGATTTTTTCAAAATAAACCATTATTAAAACCTGTACATAATTTACCTGAGGGAGAAGATAGAGTTTTAGATAGACATATTGAGATGGACAATAAGCAAATTTTATATTTATTTTGTTCAAATTTAAAGTTTAAAAAATCTAAACATGTAATAACGCCAGGCTTAGGTTCTATTTTTGTAGGTCCAATGTTAAAAAGTATGTATGGTTTTAGTTATACTAATATGTTGTTTAGCCTATATTCAAAAGATGAAAAATTGCGAAATATTTCTGAACAAAAAGCATTTGATGAATTATTTAGTGATGATGTATGGAGTACAACGCCAAATGAACTTTTATTAATTGATGATAATGTCGGTTCATGCAATACAATGAATACTATAAGAAGACAGTTAGAAGAAAGAGAAAAAAAATGCAAATTTGGAGCAATTAAATATAATTGGAATTTTTATAATCAAGTTAAACATGGAGAACTAGATCATCCAACTTTTGATATTAATGAAGTTGATTTTCTAACGATATTAGATGACCCTGGTTATTGGATAATGAGAGATTCTATTAAAGCATTAAAAGAAGAAGGTGGAGATGCTTACATACAAGTTATGAAAAAAGAAGGACTTCGACAAGAAAATGTTCCAGATATATTGGTTTTAATGAAACTTGCAGAGAAATATTCTCAATGTTCAAATGTTGATTTATATGATATGAATAGTGTAAATATTAAAAAAAGTTCTGCGTTTTTATGTAGAAAATTAAAGGAACAAATAGAAGAAATTACTAGAAATATTAAATCTCAAGATAGGAGTAGAGATGAGTAAGGTAAAGAAGGAATTAAAAGAATTTTTAGAATATAAGAAAAATTACAAATTTGTACAAAAAGAATTAATTGTAAAAGATGAATGCATATATTGTGAGGATATATTATTAAAAGATATAGATCGGAAATAAAATTAGTGAAACTGAAAAATGGATTGATGTAGGATATAAAAATAAAGGAGATTTTCCACAAATGCTTTCAAATTTGTTTCCATATAATTTTAAATTTAGAGGAAAAAAATTAGCTAGCATTGAGAATTTCTTTCAGGGAATAAAGTTTAAAGATAAAAAAATACAAAATTATATATTTACTTATTATGGTACACAAGCGGTACATATAAAAGCAGCAAGCAATTATAATTGGAAAGAAACAGGAATAATATACTGGCAAGGAAAAGCAATAAAAAGAGATAGCATAGAATATGATTTGTTAATTGATGAATTATATATTTCAGCAGTACAAAATCCTATTTATAGAGCAGTATTACGTAACTGTGATAAGCCAATTATACATTCTATAGGAGAAAATAAGAAAAAAGAAACTACATTTACTAGATATGAGTTTGAATTTGAGTTAAATTGCTTAAAAGACTTTATAAAACACAAAGACGAAGGAGGAATATATGAAAAAAATAGTTAACTGGTTAGGCCAAACTATGGAATTTGAGGGAAATTTAAGTTCGGCTATTGCAAAACATGAAATAACAAATTTTCCAGGAAAGTACATTTATGAAGATGACTTATTTAATATATCTACAGATCCAGAAATACCTATAAAGGGATATATGATTCTAGGAATATCTAAACAAACTCTTACAATAACTGATTTAACAAAAGAAGAAAGAAACAGATTAATTGATTTGTCAAATAGATTATTAGAAGCAATGCATGCATCTGGTTTTGAAAAGGTTATGATATATCAAGATGAATCAAGTTCTGGAAATTTGCATATAAATTTTATACCAAGACATGAGTGGACTTATAAATTTCATGCTAATTTTGGTGAGATGGGAATTTATGCAAAAAACAATCTTAATGTAAGTAATGAATATAGAAAAGAAATGTTAGAGAGTATTGAAAAAATTAAAAGGAATTTTAAATAAGAGTATGCCCAAAGAGGACATACTCTATTTTGTACATATTGAAATAATTAATAATGAGTAATAAACTTTACATTATCCAGATTTTCCTGGAATTTCAATACGCGCCACAAACTTTCCATAAATCCATTGTCCTTGAGTGAAGGACATTCAGTACAGTTTCTAGGACAATTTTTCATAATAAATTTAGCACTCTCTCCATGCATAAGACTTTCAAGTTCATTTTCTTCTCCTTCCATTATCCCATAGTGGTAATTGAAATCTGTAATTCTATCCCAAAGTACACAACACATGAGATTGGTTCCATATAAAGGTGGAGAAATAAGCGAACTCCAACATCTAGTAGGTTTGTCTCTTTCAACCATTGCCCTATTTTTGTAAACAGTATTCAAGTTGTTGGGAAGCTGAAAATCTTTAAGACCATAAGAATATGCTAGTTCCCTCAAGTTTATAAGTTCTTCTACCTCTTTCTGAGAAATATTTTCATTTTTAACACTCTCAAAATTAGGAATGAGAACTTTAACACCTTGAAACACATCTACACCAATATTTGCAATTGTATGAATGAACTCATCATAATGTCCTGCATTCAATGGTCTAATACATGTTCTAGTTCCAATTAGCAATGTGTCTTCTCTACCTGCTTTTGCTCTGGCATTACACAACTTATCCAAAAGATGAATTGCATCATCATATGAGAAATCTTTATTTTTAGATTTCTGATTAGAATAAGTTTTGTAAGCATCTGTTCCAATGCCTGGAAAACTAATTCTGATGAAAGCGACATTGTTTACCAAACATTCCAATAATTCATCAGAAATGTGGCTTCCTGTGCTTACATATACAAGTCCCATGTTGCATTCTTGATTTGCGTACTCTAACATTTCAATCCTATGTTTGTATAAATCTGGATTTCCTTCTCCACAAACTTCAAATCTGACTTTGTTGAAGCCACGCCTTGATGAATATGCAGAAATTTCTCTTAAAATTTTTTTATACTTATCAATAGGAATGATAGGATACTTGATGTGCTGATCTTCAATAGCCCATCGCCGACTTGGACAAGCCAAGCAGTCTTTACAATCAAAATCACAGTATGGAAAATCTTTTGTACTTACCGAAAGGATTGGCATTTGATCAATTCCATGTTGAACTGCATATTTGATTGCCTCACAATAATCTTTCTCTGTTAAAGGATAAAGATGTTGTGGAGACCGTAAACGTGAAAACCAAATTGTTTTTCCAGTAGTCATGTCAACTGCTGAAAATTGCTTTGCTGTAATAACACTATCTTTAAAAGACATTTTATTCATAGTTGACCTCCTTCTATATGGAAAAATGTGGCAATATACAATTAGCATAATATTATGTTAACATATTTCTTTATATTTGTCAATGTTTCAATTTAATTAACTTTTTTTAGCAAATAAAAGTTGCCAAATTTTTGATATTTAAGTTCTCACTTTAGCAGTTGTTTTTTCGAATCATTTTTTTACCATAATTTTCTCGAGACCACCCATGTAAGGACGTAATACTTCTGGAACAATAACACTTCCATCTTCTTGATAGTTATTTTCTAAAATAGCAATTAGCATACGAGGTGGAGCAACAACCGTATTATTTAAGGTATGAGCATAGTAATTTCCTTTTTCTCCTTTAATACGAATGCCAAGTCTACGAGCTTGTGCATCGGTTAA
>CANQBU010000122.1 GCA_947589615.1 uncultured Clostridia bacterium
GAACTCCAGACCGAATATGTGGTCGGTGACGAGGTAACTGTCACAATTACCCCCAACAAAGACTACATTATCCTTGCCAATTCGGTCTCTTAAAAATTGAGCAAAAGTGTCGGCTCTAAGTGCTAATCCGACATGTGCAAAATGTAACTCTTTGTTCCCATAAGGCATTCCCACAGTTACGACTGCACGCTTTGGAAATTCCGGTCTTGGTCTTGTAAATTTTTCCATATAAACTCCTTTATGATTATTTCTTTAAAAAAGATAACTTGTTTTTTATTCTTGTAAGCCCGTTATCGATGCTTTTTTTTGATATATTTGCCATTTCAGCTATTTCATTGTATTTATAGCCCTTTAAATATAACGTTAAAATTTTATATTCGAGGGGTGATAGGGTGTCAATAATAACTTTTTTTAGTTCTTCCATATCTTCTTTTTCAAGAAGCATATCATCGGGCGATGGGATTTCTGAAGGTAATACAATTTCATTTTCTTCCTCATCATCTTCATGAACTTGTTCGGCGATTGAAATTGCAGTGGAGAGGACTTTATTCTTTTCGTTGCTTGCAATTTTTACTGCACTTTGAATTTGATGTTTGATGCAAGTTGCGGCAAAAGTTTTAAAAGATGCGTTTTTTTGCTGCGAAAAATGTATAATTGCTTTATATAATCCGATTGTTCCCTCTTGAATAATATCTTCAAGGTCGCCGCCGACAAGAAAGTAACAACGCGCAATCTTGTTTACAAGGCCTTTATACTTTTTCATAAGTGATTCGAGGGCGTATTCATTTCCCTTTTGAGCTTCTAATGCCAAGTCTTCATCAGTTATCATTATTTCAACCTCTGTCTTAAAATTTCAAATATTGTAATTCCGCAGGCAACACTTGCGTTTAGCGAATTAACTTTACCCATTAAAGGCAAGGAAATAACTCCATCACATGAAGAAATAATAGAAGGGCGTATTCCGTTACCTTCAGAGCCAATCACAATGGCGAGGGGAATGTTAAGGTTTTTATCGTAAATGTTTTCGCCACCCACTTCAGCGGCAAACACAAATATGTCATTTTTTTTCAATTCGTCAATGGCATATCGAAGGTTGACCACTTTTGCGATAAGCATTTCGCTGACTGCTCCCGTGCTTGTTCGAACGACGGTTTCATTTACCTGACAGGCGCGGTCTTTGGGAATGATGATTCCATGAACTCCTGCACATTCACAAGATCTAATTATGGCACCGAAATTATGAGGGTCTTCTATGCAATCTAAAATAACAATGAATGGCATTTGATTTTTATCTTTCGCCTTATTCAAAATATCATCAATTGAGGAGTATTTAAAGTCGACGGTTTCGGCAATATACCCTTGATGATGACCGGTTTTTGATTTTTTATCTAAGACAGAGCGTGGTATATATTCGATTTTTACTTTATTTTGAGAGGCAAGATAAAAGATCTCGTCTTTCCTGCCGGCGAAATTTTTGTCAATATATATTTTTACTATAGTTTTCTTTGCAACAAGTGCCTGCCTTATAGCATTTTTACCTTCTAAATACATGATTTATCCTTTAATTACTATCTATAATTTCCATAGATTGGCTAAGTATTTCATTAAGCCTTTCTTTGTCATGCTTAAGATATAAGTATCCGACCAAAACCTCAAATGCCGTTGCATGAGAGTAATCTGCGGAACTTGCATTTTTGGCGTGATGCTTAGGTTTTGCATTTCTTCCACGCCGAACGATTTCCTTTTCCTCATCATTCAAGGAAAGTATAGATAAAACTTTTGCTTGAGCGCTTGCCTTACAATATTTTGACGCAATAAGATGATAGTTTTCAGGTTTAAGATTTGAATTTTGCAAAACCGCTTCTCTCACGAAAAGGGTGTGGACACTATCACCAATAAAGGCAAGCGGTAAAAGATTTGTTTTTAAAATTTCTTCTAAATTACTCATTTTTCCCTACACATTAAATCTGAAAAGAATTACATCTCCATCTTGCACAACATAATCTTTTCCTTCCATTCGGACTTTACCTTTTTCCTTTGCTTTAAGATAATTTCCTGCTTCGATTAAGTCGTCATAAGAAACTACTTCAGCTTTGATGAAGCCCTTTTCAAAATCAGTGTGAATTTTTCCTGCTGCTTGAGGTGCCTTTGTGCCTTTTTTAATGGTCCACGCACGCACTTCTTTTTCGCCTGCAGTTAAGAAACTCATAAGACCAAGAAGGTCATAACTTGCCTTAACAAGTTTGTCAAGTCCGCTTTCTTGGATTCCGAGTTCTGCCTTGAAAAGGGCGCGATCTTCTTCACTTAATGAAGTTAATTCCTCTTCAATTTTTGCACATAGACAAATAACCTTTGCGCCTTCCTGTTCTGCCTTTTTGCGAACATCTTTTACAAACTGATTTTCTTCTTTGCCAATATCATCTTCGCCGATATTTGCGACATAAATGATAGGCTTAGCGGAAAGAAGTTGAAGATTTTTCATGAGTTTTTCTTCTTCCTCGCCTTGAATTTCGACAGAGCGAGCGGGGAGATTGTTTTCAAGGGCTTCCTTTATTCTTTCCATAAGTTTAACTCCGGCAATCAAACTTTTATCACCGGTTTTTACAAGTTTAGAATCTTTTTCATATTTTTTTGTGACTTGCTCAAGGTCGGCAAGGGCAAGCTCAAGGTCAATAATTTCAATATCGCGTAGAGGATTGATTGAGCCATTCACATGAATAATTTTTTCATTTTCGAAACAGCGGACAACATGAACGATAGCATCGACTTCGCGAATATGACTTAAAAATTTATTCCCCAATCCTTCGCCTTTGCTAGCACCTGCGACCAGCCCTGCGATATCAACAAATTCTATTGAAGCGGGTGTTATTTTCTGAGTGGAATATAGTTTCCCAAGCACATCAAGCCTAGCGTCGGGAACATCTACAATTCCTACGTTTGGTTCAATTGTGCAAAAAGGGTAGTTTGCGCTTTCTGCGCCAGCATTAGTTATTGCATTAAATAAAGTGCTTTTACCTACGTTTGGTAAGCCTACAACGCCAATTTTCATAATAATAAATCCTTTTAATAAGGCTAAAAGCCATTACAATTAATTTTACATTATTTTTAAATAAATAACAAGTAAAAAATAAATATTTTTATATTAAATTTTTATATATTCTGATAATTAAGACAAAAACAAAAATTTTTTAATTAAATATATTTTATTCGCCCTTAATAAGGAATAAAAAAATATTTAAAAAATTTAATTATATTATTTTACAATCGAATTGTCCCCATTATTTAAAGGAGGTATGATTAAAGTGGAATATGGTTATCATTAAATTCGATAAAAGGGAAGCATAATGCTTGAAGATAGTTTAATGAGAGAATGTGGTAGTTATTTTTTAAATATCGTTTAATTCGATAAAAAAAGCATAATGCTTAAAAAAAGTTTAACTCTTCAAAGTTAAACTTTTTGTTCTAAAATCAAATCAAGAAAAATCGTAGTCGTCCTCATCTTCGTCCCTATTTTCATCTTCTTCTTCATTTTCATCGCCATCTTTATTTTCCCGCTCTTCTTCAGGCTCTGTATGTGGTTGAGAAGTAGCCTCTCTTCCTGTCTCATTTTGAGGTTCAGGTATTTCTGGCTGTTGAGCGGCTTCTCTTGCTGCATCTTGAGCCGCAAAGGCGGTGCGAATAGAGGATAAAATTTTTCCGAAGGAGGTCATGGATTCTTGAATATTTTTTGCAGATCGCCTAGACATATCTGCACTAGGTGTTCTTTTTCTATCCTTTTCTTCCTTCTTTACGATTTTATTATAGCGTTTAGTTGCTTTAGATTCTTTTTTGTCGAGTTCTTTTGAAACTTTTTTAAGATATTTTGCTCTTGTTTTTGGATCTTTCAACGATTCAGGTTTAATTCCTAAGCGCTTTAACAATGCCTCATTCTGTAAAGCAAAATCTGTCCATGTTTGGTTATCAACATATTTTGCTTTTCCAATTTGGTCGACGGCAGTTTTGAAGGATTTTATGTCACATAGACGTTGAGTTGAATCATACAGATTTCTTGCCGCCTGTCTATCCTTACGTGTTGACATGGCACCAATGGTATTAAGTGCATTTAATTCAAGCTCAATATTTGTTCGTATA
>CANQBU010000123.1 GCA_947589615.1 uncultured Clostridia bacterium
TTCTGTGAGAAGTGGTTTTATAATGATTTTATTTGCTTCCATTATTCTGCGTATGCCTCCTCAAGTAATTTGATTGCCGATTGTGTGATAACTATGTTTTTGTTTGCAATTAACTCGTAAACATTCAAGTCATCTGCTTCGGCGATATTTACGGTTGGGATGTTTGCGGTTGCAAGTTTGATGTCCTTTCCATTCTCATCATTTACGACAAGAACACTTTTGTCAAACTTGAATGCTTTTACGAAGTTTGCTACTTCCTTTGTTTTTGGCGCTGAAACTTCAAATTTGTCAAGAACTGTAACTTCATTTTGTGCAAGTTTTTGACTTAATGCGCTTACAAGAGCGATTCTTCTCTTCTGTTTATTTACTTTCTTAGAGAAATCTCTTGGCTTTGGCGCGAATACTATGCCACCGCCCTTCCATTGTGGACCTTTTGTGGAACCTTGTCTTGCGTGACCTGTTCCCTTTTGACGCCAAGGCTTCTTTGCGTGTCCTCTTACTTCACTTCTTGTAAGAGTTGATTTTGTGCCTTGTCTTTGATTTGCGTTGTAAGCAACTACAACTTCATGAATAAGTGCTTCATTGTATTCTTGAGCGAAGAGTGAGTCAGGTAAATTCATTTGACCAACTTCGCTTGCTTGCATATTATAAACTTTTACTTTTGCCATGACCTACTCCTTTAATTGCCTTTTACTGATTCACGAATGGTTATAACTGAACCTTTTGGTCCAGGAATGCAACCTTTTACAAGGATAACATTTCTTGAAGGGTCAACCTTAACAATTTCAAGATTTTGGATTGTAACCCTTTCTACACCATAATGACCAGGCATATTTTTGTTTTTGAACACCCTTGAAGGTGTTGAGTTTGCGCTCATAGAGCCGACTTCTCTATGAACAGGACCTGTTCCGTGAGTCATCTTTAATCTGTGTTGATTCCATCTTTGGATAACACCTGTGAATCCACGACCACGAGTTGTTCCTGTAACATCAACTTTGTCTCCCTCGCCGAAGATATCCGCTTTGATTTCTTGACCGAGAGAATATTCACTTGCATTTTCGAATTTCAATTCCTTTAAAATTCTGTAAGTTTCAACGCCTGCTTTTTTGAAAGCACCTGTCATTGGCTTGTTAACTCTTTGCGCTTTTTGCTTATCGAATGCAACCACGATAGCATCATAGCCGTCCTTTTCGTTGTTTTTAACTTGAACAACTGGGCATGGACCAGCCTCTACCACTGTAACTGGGATAACTACGCCTTCTGGAGTGAAGACTTGAGTCATACCAAGTTTCTTTCCGATAATTGCTTTTTTCATTTAATGTCTTCCTCCATTTTATAGTTTAATCTTAATATCTACACCTGCAGGCAAATCAATCTTCATAAGTGCATCAACTGCCTTGGCATTTGGTGAATAGATATCTATAAGTCTTTTGTGAGTCCTTGACTCGAATTGTTCACGACTGTCTTTGAATTTGTGTGGTGAACGAATTACTGTAACCACTTCTTTATCTGTTGGAAGTGGGATTGGCCCTGCCACTTTGGCGCCGAACTTTTCTGCCGTATCAATGATTCTCTTGCAAGCTTCATCAATAAGTGCATGTTCAAAGGCCTTCAACTTGATTCTGATAACTTGTGTTGCCATTAATTTTAAATACCTCCTGTTAACAACTATCCGACCTATCCTTGAATCGTAACGATTTATGAAACCATGTTACACTACCCCATGTGTTTCACACTGTGAAGGATTAAAAAATGTGATTTTTGGTCAGTCGCCCGTGGTCTTTGCCACAAACTTGTCCACATAAATTCTCCATTGATTGCAGGTAATCAAGGTAACCTTATGCATCAACCCATAATTCACAGCTTCCCTATTGTAACAAATAATTCATAACAAGTCAACCTTTTTTTGAAAATTTTTTAAAATATTTTAAATTGTTTTTTATATTATAATAGGTTAATATTTATATGTAATATATTACATTATATTATATTTACAAACCTGTTCATAAAAAAAGAAGATTTAAATCTTGTATGATCAAAATCTTCTCCTTTGATTAATTTTATTATTCAAGTTCTGGCTCGTCATCCTCTTTCTTGATTTCATCGGCTTCGGCAATTTCTTTTGCTAGTCTATGGCCAAATGAGTAAACTGCCTGTTCCAAATTAAGCGATCCTGATTTTACAATATCAACAATGCAGAAATAGCGATAGGCGGAGAAATCTTCTGAATTATTGGTTGTTGCCTCCTTAATTGCTTCTTCCACTAATTTTTCATTGTTATCACAAAAATCTTCTATCGATTTAAAAACTATTTGTTGGAATTTTGTGTAGTTTTCTATATAATTTTCATATAAATCTGAATATTTCTCTATTTCTTTTAAAAACTCTTTTGCTTCCGCCTGTGCTTGTAAAATTTGTTTTTTGTCATCCCTACTTAATCTTATATACAGCATTTTTAAATATTCTTTACTAAGTAAGTTGGTGGAAAAAGCAAAATTGGCTATATTTCGCAAATTATTCTTACTTAAAGAGTATCTTTTAACCCATATTCCTTGATTTCTATTAAGACCTGGAGCCGGCTCGCGACTTAAACCAAAATAAGTTTCTGTCCAATTAAATATCTCTTCACGATTTTTTGTAAATTTAGAAAAAAGTTGATTATAATCATCTATTGTTTTTGCACATGACCGTGTTTCAGGATTTCTTAACACAACCTCTTTTATTTTTTCATTTATTTCTTTGTATTTTTCCATATCTTCCTCCTAAATACATCTAAATTATAGCATGGGGGGGGGACCTGTCAAGGGGCTTTCTAAAAAAATTTTAAAATATTTTTAAATTGCCTTTTTTAGGTTAACAATTATATATAATATATTGCATTATATTTATTCACTGTTTCCATATAGGCAGACCCAGTTCACAAAAATGCCGATTGGGGTATTGACTTTTGTAATGAAGTATGATATCCTTTAACTAAGGTAGGGAAAAGAAATGAAAAATGGAACTTTAAAAAAAGCAATTTATTGCACTTTGGCAGCAGGATTAATGCTTGGAGCAACTTTTGCTTTTACAGGATGCAACAAAGATATAACAGATTTGCACTATGAATTTGAATATGCAGTAATCGAAGAAAACGGACAAGATGTTTTACATAAGGTAAAAAGCTGGAAAGATTCTGATTCTGAATCGTTTACAATTACCACCGATTGTTGTGATAATTATATTTGGTCGAGCGCCAATAGAGGCAATTTATATAAAAATAAGCCTGCTAGAAGTGCGTATGATTTTGAATGCGGTCATGAAAACGAATAGAAAATTGCCTAAAAAGTTTGCCGCTATACTTGATAATTTTAAAATAAAAAAGAGGATTTGAAATCCTCTTTTTTCGTAATATTATAAAAAATCAACATTTTTCTTCATTTTTTAAAGATTTTTAATTGTTTTTCAACAAATTAATGGCTTTTTTCCTGTCATTAGATTTATATACATAATTCCCGCTGACTAATATATCGGCACCACATTCTATTAAACGTTCAGCATTTTCATTATTGACTCCGCCATCAACTTCAATTTTAAACTTCAAATCATTGTCTTGTCTTTCTTTATTCAATGCCTGCAATCTATCAAATGTCTCGGGCAGTAACTTTTGACCGCTAGCTCCTGGCTGGACACTCATCAACAGAACCACATCAAAATCATGTAAATATACCTTTATCTCTTTTATCTTTGTGTCTGGATTTATGGAAATACCGGCTAGGGCATTTGCTTCCTTTATCTTTTTTAATGCAATCATAATATCATCTTTATTCTTAAACGCCTCATAATGAATAGTTAAGATATTAGCGCCCGCTTTCAAATATTCATCTATTATTTTTAGGGGTTCATTGCACATAAGATGAACGTCGAGCATAGTCAAAGTGTTTTGATTTATGTTATTCACCAAAGACGAATCATAAGTTATGGCTGGAACAAATTTCCCGTCCATTATATCGCAATGGATAAAGTCGGCTATCCCCTGCAATTCTTTTGCATAATCAACTATATTTTGAAAACTCGTTACCGGGTCGGTCGACACCGATA
>CANQBU010000124.1 GCA_947589615.1 uncultured Clostridia bacterium
CGTCGATGGTATCCATGCTTGTATAGACAAGGCAATATGGAAGGTTTTTATCATTTATAATTTCAACAATTTGGGGTTGGATGCAAACAGTAAAATTTTATCGGTGTTCGCTAAAAACTCATCAATTTTCTGTGAAATGTATTTCTCGGCACCTGCCCTTGCAATCAGTTTGTCGCGATTGCCTTTATAAAGTTCCATTTCCGAGTCACCAATTCCATATTTATATTTTGCTTTTAAAGCATCCATATCGACAAAGCAATCGTAATTCTTTTCCAAATAACTTTTTCCTGTTGCAGGCGTGCAAACATAAATTCGAATGTTGCTTAACTTAAAATCCTTTAAATATGTGATTTTCATTTTCCCTCTCTTTCTAGTATCGCCACGGTTTCATATTCCCCTGTTCTTGCAAACATATCAAAAAGTTTGACTTCTTTTATAACATAATTGTTAAGTCTTGCAATATCTCTCGTCATTGTAGCGCTATCACAAGAAATATAAATAACTCTTTTGCATTTCATTTGATTTATCGTCTCGGTAACTTCCTTGCTCATTCCCTTTCTAGGTGGGTCGGTTATTAAAGTATCGCATTCCAAACCGAAAAGTAAATCCCCGCAATCACCTTGAAGATTTGTAAGCCTAGAAAGATTGTTTTCTTCCTTAAATCTTTCTGCATCTTCATGCTCGCTCCAGCCAAGTTCCATTCCTATTACTTCATGGTCTTGTGCGATAACACCACTTAAAAGACCGGCTCCGCTATAGCAATTTATAACTTTTTTACCTAAAATGTTTTTAACAACCTCGCCATATAATTCCTCAAATAAAAATTTGTTCACCTGGTGGAATGATCTTGGAGAAAACCTGCAATTTAGTCCCATTTCCTGGGTGACAAGTTCATTTAAGCCCACAACATGTATAGTAAAGCCTTCAAAACATTCAAAAATCCCAAAGTTTCTCCCAAGCACAAGAAATATTCCCTGATAGTCAACCTCAACATTCTTTATCTTATTAAAAACAATAAGTAACTGTCCATTCTCTTCCCGAAGCGTGACCTCGTCAAAAACGTCAAGATTGTTTTTAATGAATTTGTCTATCTTTTTGATTGCCTCGTTCATTTCATCGCTTACTAGCATGCAATTTTCAATGTGACACATGGAGTCCTCTTTCTTTAAAGACAAGCCTTCTTTCCCCACAAATAACTTTATTTTATTTCGATATTTGTATTCGTGCTTTGATGGAAAAACTTCTATTTTTCCCTTATACCCCACCTTTTTCATTTGGTTTGAAAGCAATTCTTTTTTAATTTTTAACTCGTTATGATAGGTTGTGTGTTGATATGCACAGCCTCCACATTTCCCAAAGTATGGACAAGGAGGGCTTTCTCTGTCCTCACTCGCCTCAATCACATCGATAAGTTTTGCCCGCGAGAATGAAGATTTTTCCTTGACAATATGTAGTTTAACCTTCTCCCCTCTAAGCGCATAAGGGACAAAAACCACTTTGCCGTCTATACGACAAACTCCCTCTCCATCATATCCGATTCCATCTATTTTTTCTATATATTCTTTCAAAATTACTCCTTATTTTCAAATAAACTTAACCTTGTTTCAATAATGTTTAAAAGTTTTTCTCGCCCTAATTTGGCTTGGGAACTTACAGCCACAAACATCTCTTCCCGCAGTTTAAGTGCAGCGGCAATCTTCTTTATGTTTAAATTTAGTGCCTGTTTTGAAAGCTTATCAATTTTTGTTACAATAACCATAAATGGAAGATTATAGTGCATCATATATTGAATCATTTGCTTATCTTGCTCCGATGGCAAATGCCGACAGTCCAGTAGCAAAAAAGTCAAGACGAGCGACTTTGAAGATAAAAGATAATCGCCAATCAGCGATGACCACACATCTTTTTGCGATTTTCCGACCCTTGCAAAACCATAGCCCGGAAGGTCAACCAATCGAAAATCATTTACGTCAAAGTAATTGACAAGTCTTGTTTTGCCCGGTGTGGACGAAGTTTTTGCCAATTCCTTTTTGCCTGTTAAGTAGTTTAAAAGAGAGGATTTGCCGACATTGCTCCTACCAACAAATGCAAATTCAGGCACATTATCTTTAAGCAAATCTTTTGAATTCGCAACACTTATTAAATATTCCGCTTTACTTATATTCATAATTATATAATACCATATCTTTAAAATAAATGCAAAAAAAATTCTATACAAATCAGTATAGAATTTTTTTATTTTTAAGCATTAAAAACGAATGCAATTGTGATATTTTTAGTTGTTAGTAATGCTTCAGGATATTGTTCTTCTAACGAAGAAAGAACTTTATAGTAAGTTAGTGCAGGTGTTTCTGTGTCTATATTATCGAGAACAAGTGTGAATGTTTGATCTGTTCCTAAAGTAATTCTTATATCACCGGTAAAGGTTAAAATCTGACTTCCGGCTTGATCTTTGCTTACATCGCATCCTTCCAGGTATTCAGTATAAATATTATCACTTAAATCTTTTGCTTCAGCGCCTACATCAGGAGTTTCATCTGTAAATTGAATAAGTATTGGCTCTTCCTCTAAGAAAGCACCATTTACATAAGCTTCTTTTTCTGGATTAGCAGAGATAGATGTATCATCGTATACTGCCGTAACATGGAAATTATATGAGCCATATTCGCTTTCCCAAACAGCAGTTACATCAACTGTTTCAGTTCCTTTCGCCATAATTGCGGCACCTAAGTCACTATTATACTTCTTTGTTTGAGCATCATAATTATAAAGTGTGTCACTGCCGTTAATTTTAAGTCCTATAAACTTGTATCCATCTCTTGTGACTGTGTAATCTGAGAATTCCTTAGTTGCATCATTATATGTGATTGTAGAAGTTTGTGCTGCATTTTTATGGAATTTTACATTTAATGTAACTTGTGTAAGTTTCCAATTTACGGTTACTTCGAATTCAGTAGTTTCAGGATCTGCAACGTCTGCGTTTACAATTGCGGTTGCAAGTTCATCAAGTGAACTATAAGTATTTCCATTATATGTGTAAGTCTCAATAGTATATCCTGGGTTTTCAAGAGTTTTGATATTTTGTGTGAATCCTGTTTTTACATCGTATGTGCCAGCAACTTGGCTGTTACCATTATTGACTTTTATATTGTAAATGATTGGTGTTTCGTCGATATATAATGTAATTCCGTTTGAATCAAATTCAGATATCTTTTCAACTCTTGCTCCGTTAGAGTCTTTCCATCCTAAGAATTTATAACCGTCACCAACTTTAACATTACTGTTTGTTGTGTCAGGAAGTGCATAGGTGTCGTTATCAATATCATATTTATTAACGTGGGCTTCAAATTCTTGACCGTCATGACAAACATATGTAACAGTCATGGTTTCGTTCCATTTTGCATACAATGTAACTTCTGCAGAATCAAAGTTTGCATACGAAACGGTTTCCCCTATTTCTTGACCCAAACTGTTAACCTCTCTCCAACCGCTAAAGTAACCATCTGCTTTTGCATCAAGTTGTCGAAGAGCTTGATTGTATTCAACTACAGGTTCAACAACAGTCTCGATAGGATCACCATTATCATAGTTTCCAGTATATGTAATTCTATAAGTTTTAATATCTCTAACAGCTGTCAGAGTAGTATCATGAGTAAGTTCGAATGTGTATTCTGCAAGTTTGTATTCTGGTTGTTTTTCAGTTTGAATATCTTCGTAATATTCTCCTTCATACCAACCTTTAAAATTGTAACCTACGCCACTGTAAATAACAGTAACTTCGCTGTATTTAGCCACTTTTATTGTGGTGCCTTCTTGAACTTTGCCATCTACTTTAATTAGGACATTACTTGTAAGTGGGTTTTTCCCTTCCTTAGTTGCACTGCCTTCATTTCCATTGATAGCAACTGTAAGGCTACAGCCAACAGCCTCAGTAACACTTAAAGAAGCACCCACTACAACGAGTGGTAAAAGGACTACTAAGGCACAAATTGATAAAATTTTAATCAATAGTTTAGACATATTTCCTCCATGTATGAATATTATAGCACA
>CANQBU010000125.1 GCA_947589615.1 uncultured Clostridia bacterium
GCCGTCTAAAAATATAAAATCAAATTTGTAACTCTCATCACTTAAATGTTCAATTTCATCGTAAGCATCGCCTAGTATTGGATTTACCCTTTTCTCAACTCCCGCCACCTTGAAATTTTCCATTGCCATTTTAAATCTGACTTGATCTTTTTCAATTGTCGTCACAAGCAATTTTTCATTTGATAAAAGCATCATAAGAGATGAGTAGCCCGTTGCCGTGCCTATTTCAAGCACGGTTTTTATGTTTTCATGCTTTATAATTTTATTTATAGTGTCAATTGTTTTATCTCTTACAATTGGAATATAATTTTCCTTTGCGTGATTTTTTATTCTCTCTATTAAATCATTCATTTTAATTCAATGTCACAATCGTCAATATCATTGGACGACGTTTTGTCCTTCTGAAAATAAAGTTTGAAACCTCTCTTCTTAGTGATGTCCTTATCATAGCAGGCTCTACTCCACGTAAATCCGCCTCTTTTAATGCCGCAATTATGCATGCCTTTGCGTCCTGAACAAAACTTTCTTGTTCATCTGTGTAAACGACACCTCTTGTAATTATAAATGGATCACCGACAATTTCTCCTGCAACATTGTTTATATTTACACAAACAACGCATATTCCATCTTCAGAAAGTTGTTTTCTTTCCCTCAAAACATTACTATCCATATCGCCTATGCCTATTCCGTCAACAAGACGTTGACCAGCCTTAACATATGTCGATTGAACAAGTGCATCTTTCGATAATTCAACTTGCATTCCCAGGCTTGGCAAAAGTATATTTCGCTCCTCCATGCCAAGGGTCATGGCAAGTTCCTTGTGAGTTTTTAAATGTCTATATTCGCCGTGAATAGGAATAAAGAACTTAGGTCGGGTCAAACTGTGCATGAGTTTTAATTCCTCTTGGCAAGCGTGCCCTGATGTGTGAACCTCGGCAAGTTCGTCATAGATAACGTCTGCACCCAATTTATACAAAGCATTTATTACATTATATACATTCTTTTCATTTCCTGGAATAGGAGATGCCGACAATATAACAAGGTCATTTTCTCTTATCTTTAAATTTTTAAATTCTCCTGCCGCCATTCTTGTGAGTGCACTCATTGGCTCGCCCTGACTTCCTGTGGTCATGATTAAGATTTCCTTGTCATCCATTTTGTCGACTTTCTCTATGTCAACAATGTTTTCTTTGTTAAATTTTAATTCCCCTATCATTTGAGCAACATCGCTGACATTGACCATGCTTCTGCCAGTAAAAGCAACCTTTCTTTTATATTTCTCGGCAACTATAATTCTGTTATCTGCATGTTTCTTTATGATTTCATCGAGTGTTCTTCCAACCGATTTTTCACTCATTGAATAACCCTTTCGGCAAACATTTGTGCTTTCGCACATTAAAAGTTGAACACCTTTTCGCCCTATTTCACCCAATCTTGGCAGGTCTGTCATTTCACCGTCTATTGGCTCAAAATCAATTTTAAAGTCTCCGGTGTGGAGAATCGTCCCAACGGGAGTTGTTATTGACAAGGCAAGTGATCCTGCTATAGAATGACTTACCTTCACAAATTCAATTACAAATGCGCCGATTTTTAATACATTTCGAGGTTTTACCGCCACCCCTTTATATTTAACCTTTGGGTGCTCCTTCATCTTTGCTTCAACAAGTGCAAGGGTGAGTCTTGTGCCATATACTGGGACATGGATTTGTTCGAGTAAAAAAGGAACTGCACCAATATGGTCTTCATGTCCATGAGTTAAAATCAATGCTTTGACTCTATCCTTATTCTCGACAAGGTAGGTCATATCGGGTAGAACTATGTCGACCCCTGGCAAATCGTCATCGGGAAAAGATAGGCCGGCATCGACAACTATAATATCCCCGCCATACTCAAATGCAGTTATGTTTTTGCCGATTTCTCCGACCCCTCCTAAAAAAGTAATCTTTAATTTTTCTGAATTATTCATTTTGTCTCCTTAATTTTTGCATAAAAAAACTTTTTGGTTTTCAGCCTGTTTTTTTGTTATTTTATAAAAGATATTTTGCGTCTTCTATTTTATCAACTTCTTCAAGTCGTTTTGGCGAAAGAATTGTCTCATTATCAACATAAAATCTCATGCCTTGACTTGAGAAAAATGCAACCATTTCAAATATATGAATAAAAGGTGAAACAATAGGGAGTATTATTATGATTGCATATAAGCCCAAAACCATAGACAAAACTGTGGCGAGCAAGTATATAATTAATGCAGTCGAAAATACCCTTTCACCCTTTCTGAAAACCGCTCTCATTCCTATCGTATATGATGAGAAAACATTGTGGTCATAAACCACCTTGGCGGGAGCCCAGCCCGCATTCAGTAATTCCTTAAATGCCATAAGCAGTGCCGAAATTATTACAAACACAAATGGCATAAAGTAGTCAAATATATTATTGTCTATACGTGTCACCCCCCACATCGAGGCTAAAATCAAAAAGTTAAATGGGAGCGAATATAAAACCTTCACTGACGAATAGGCAAGAGAAGTCTTCAGGGTTTTTAAATATGTTCCTGTAAAACTCTGTTTTTGGCAGGCTGACATATATCCATACATAAGTTCACAGGTAACAACCTTACCTATATTCATTAATAATGGCAATAAAATTACAACAATTATTAAAAAATATATTCCTTTTCCTATGTTTGAAGTAAACATCGCTTCAAAAAAGTATATGATAAAATTTGCTACGATAGTTAAAGAATTGGCAATTGATGAACCATACATTGTTCCCGTATCCCACACCGATTGCATGTTAGCTTTTGTATACGCTATGTCCGCAAAATTAAAGTAATCTTTATAAAATACCGCTAAAAGTCCTATGCAAAATGCAAAAGATATAATATGGTAGACAAAAAGTTTCCATACTTCCCCAAAATTAGCACATAAAAGTTTGCAAGAATTTCTAAATATCATATTTTACCATAACAAATTAATATCTGTGATTATTATATAACATAAAAGCATTTTTGGCAAGAGTTTTTAGGACCAAAAATGCATTTTTTTTTTAATTATCGTGTCTAACTTCGAGAATTTTGTATACTATATCGCCGCTATCCATTTTAACGGTCACCCTTTCTCCAATCTTTCTTCCGAGAAGTGCCGCACCTAAAGGCGAATTGTTACTTATAATACCTTTGCTTGGATTGCTTTCGGTTGAACCTAATATTTTAAGTTCAAGTTTTTCATCAAATTCTTCATCATAGACAACAACAGTTGAGCCAATTGAAACTTCTCCTTCAGTTTTTGCCGAATCGATTATTTGGCAATTCAAAAGTATATCTTCCATTTCTCGTATTTCGGCTTCTATTTTTGCTTGTTCCTCTTTTGCCGAATCATACTCTGAATTTTCTGAAAGATCTCCAAATTCTCTGGCAACCGCTATTTTTTCGCTTGCCTCCAATCTTCTTGTAGATTTATAATAATTTAATTTTTCCTCTAATTGTTTCTTTCCTTCTGCTGTTAAAAAATGTGTCATAGCTATACTCTCCTTTTAAGTTTTTTATTATCTAAAATTACTGAAATTTTATTCATTTTTTCTTCGATAATTTATATTAAAATTTTATTTTACAATGTTATATTATATTCCTTTTTGCTAAAAAAGTCAACAAATTTTAATAATTTTGAATTTTTTTTACCCCTTTGCAGAAAATATATCAAAGGAGGTCTTATGCTTACTATTATTGCTTTCATTCTTTCCATTCTGGGGAATATAAATTGGCTTATGATTGGCCTTTTGCAATATGATTTTGTAGCTGGCATATTTGGTTATCAAGCGAGCGTCTTTTCAAGAATAATCTATATTATAGTCGGTGCTTCAAGCATTGTCCTTGTGTTTAAACTTTTTAAAGGCAGAGGTGACCTCAATGTTTTTTCAAGAAGGAACAAGAAAAATCTTGCCGATAATATCGATAAAATGAGAAAAAAAGATTCCTCGCCCGCATACAATGTCGAAGCGGGAGAAGAAAATATTCACGATGAAGAACAGGCAACTGGACTTTTTGATGAACA
>CANQBU010000126.1 GCA_947589615.1 uncultured Clostridia bacterium
CAGCAACTGGGATCGAACCAGTGACCTCACGAGTATGAATCGTGCGCTCTAGCCAGCTGAGCTATGCTGCCGTAAATTACTTTTAAATTATACATTACAAAGATTGTTTTGTCAAGTAAAATTTTTGGGAAATATAAAATTTTTATTTAAGCGTTTTTCAAAGGCAAAGAGGCTTTGACAAATTGTTTTTGAAGGGCGTTAGCAAAGAGCAAAGATATTATTTTCAAATGCGACAAATTTTAATTTTATTCATAGTCAAAAATTTTTGACTTTTGACCTAATTTTAATTATAATATTGTGTGAGGTGAAAAAATGATTTACGATGAAATTAAAAAAGCAAATGTTCAAGCGATGAAAGACAAGGATAGTGTTGCACGAAGCATATACTCTGTCCTTTTAAACAAAATCAAGCTTGAAGAAATAAGAAAAAGAGAAAGCGGGAGTGCAATTGAGGACGCCGACATTGTCGCAATCTTGCAAAAGACTATCAAAGAGTTGAACGATGAGAAGGAAAATTATGCGAAAGTGGGCAATCATGGCGAAGTGGAAAACATTTTAAGGCACATTGAAATCGCGTCTCAATATCTTCCTCAAATGATGAGTGACGAAGAAATTAAAAATGTTATTTTAGCCCTTGACGATAAAAGCGTGCCAAGTGTTATGAAGCATTTTAAAGCAAACTACAATGGCAAGTGTGATATGAGAAGGGTTCAAGAAGTTTTAAAGGGGTTATAATGAAGATTTTTGCTATAAGCGACCTTCATCTTTCCATAAACAATTCAAAACCTATGAATATCTTTGGGCCAGTTTGGGAGGGTTATCTTGACAAAATCTTTTCCCAGTGGCGTGAAATGGTGGGACAAGATGACATCGTTTTGCTTGCGGGAGATTTATCGTGGGCAATGCGACTTGAAGAGGTTGTCGCTGACTTAAACCTTTTAAAAGACTTGCCGGGGAAAAAGGTGATAATTAAAGGCAATCACGATTATTGGTGGAAATCTATATCTGCTTTGCGGGCGATTTTGCCCCCTAATTTCTACGCAATTCAAAATGATGCTATTCGCTTTGACAAGGTTGTTATTGCCGGCACACGGGGCTGGAAAGGAGTTGAAAAGGGCATTATTCTTTCGCCAGAGGACCAAAAAATTTTCGACAGAGAAGTTTTGCGACTTGACATGACTTTATCCGCCGCTTCAAAACAAATGCAGGAAGGAGACAAACTTATTTGCATGATGCATTATCCGCCCGTCGGCTTTAACAAAGACGACAGTCAATTTAGCCAATTGATTGAAAAATATAAAGTTGATGCGGTGGTTTATGGTCATCTCCATGGCTATAATAATGTTCCAACTTTTTTTGTGAAGAATGAAATACCATATTTTTTGACCTCCTGCGATATGGTTGATAACAATATCATTGAAATAATGGAGATTAAATAGCAAAATAATTGACAAAAATATAAAAGTATAGTAAAATCTCTTTGTTAAAAGGTAAAAAAATGAAAAAACGAATATTAAAAATATTTACTATAATTTTTTGTATGGCGCTTTTCCTGACGGGCTGTGCCACTGTTTCAAATCCGAAGGGCGTTGACGGAAAGAAAGTTGTCTATGAGGATATTCATTACAATCAGGGACAAGTTTTGACCATAGGCGATTATATCTACTTCGCAAATGGCTACAATGCGTCTGATGGTGACGATTATGATTATAAGGACTCGGCAAAATATACCTCACTTTCTCGAATCAAATCGGGAAGATTATCTTTTGATGAAAATGTGGATAGTGCAGAATGGGCTACAACTACACCAAAGGGCATTGAAAACGTGAATAGCAAAATGGTTTTTGGCTCTCAACTTCAAAATATGTTTGCACTTGGCGAGTATATCTACTTCGCTTCGCCAAACCAACACAAAACAAAGGATATGGAAAGCGATTTCTCTAAAGTTTCTCTTTATAGAATGAAGTTCGATGGCAGCGGAGTTAAAGAACTTGTTAAAAATACCGCCTTTACAATTGGCACAAAGGGGAAACTAACTGTTCAGAAAGGAAATGATGGGAATTATTACTATATCATTGTAGAAGAGGGCGAAAACAGCACATATACTATTAAATCCTTGAAGATTGGTAAAAAAATAGGCAAAATCAAAACGCTTGCCGAAAATGTAACTTCTTATGCAATAGCTGATGAAAACTCAACTCAAAAGAATGTGCTTTTCACTGTTGCGGACAGTGACAGACTGATGAGTGCTCAAAATGTTAAATCTGTCAACTTCGAAGGCGGCGAGCCTGTTGAACTTGACAAAGGACTACCACTTTCCACAACTACTTTTGTAGGAAGAGCGGGTGATGTTGTGTTCTATTATTATAAACATGTTCAATCTGCGGCAGATGGAATTTACTATAAGCACTTAGAAGAAAGCGATTATCCTATGTTTGACGAAAATGGCTCTCTTGTAACTGGTGAACAAAGTGGCGAGCCTACTTTCAAAGATGAACATTTTGCACCTTCTGCAAGTCAATTCTTCTATCCTGCAACTGCAGCAACTGCCATTTCACAAATTGCAAAAATTGCAGACGGTTATACTTTCAAGACGGAAGGCGGCGCACTTATGTATTGTGAACTTGGCAAAGATGCAGTAAGATTATTTTCTGACACCGACTTTACAGATATTCTCTTTATAGAAAATGATTATATTTATGTTTCAAGCAAAACTTCAATCAAACGTGTAAGCGTTCTATTCCCAGAGAGTAGTAAGGAAGATATTATCAATGTTACCGATATGATAAGCGGCAAGTGCGGATATGACGGCGAATATATTTACTTCTATAGTAAAATCAATAAAGCAGAAGATGAAGAGGATACCGAGACCGAAGAGACCACCGAAGATAATGAATATGAAGTTGTTGACAATTACTATATGCATAGGGTTGACAAAAATGGAAACCTTCAATTATTGGGAAAAACAATAACTCAAAAAGTTGAAAAGACTACTGAAGACTAAATAAATAAAAAATAGAGTTTGATTTCAAACTCTATTTTTTATTGACAAAAAAACCATTGCGGGCTCTTATATCTATTGCGGAAGTTGCGTCGCTAATTTTTTACTTAAAAAGTCAATAAACCCTGACTATCTTGAGAGAGTTTGAGTCATTGATTTGTTGATTTTTAGTTAAAATTTTTTCATCAAAAAATTGCAAAAATCGTAAAAAATTTGGCAAATTTAAAGAGATTTTGGAGGCGGGAAAAGAGCTTTTCTACAAATTACGACAAATTAAGACAATACTCGTCAAAAAATCGAAGTCGTTATGCTTTTTTTTAAAGAATTTATGTGGTATCTTTAATATGTCAAGGTGATAACCATAGTTTGAAACCTTAAAGGAGATGAATAAATGGAGATATCAAAAAAGAAAATTAGATTATATTTAGCAGACGGCGAAGAGGGCGAACTGTTAAGAATGGCAAATTATTTTAGCAAATCCGAAGACTTTGAAGTGGTCGGAAAAGGCAGTGATGGTGCGGATATTATTAAGTCTGTCTGCGAGCTGAGACCTGACTTTTTGATTAGCGAAGTGCTTCTATCAAACGCCGATGGATTTAAAGTTATAGAAAGTGTGAAAAAAGAGTTGGGTGCAGCTTCGCCTAAGGTGATTTTTGTTTCCAATCTTTCTCATGCGGGTTTTATTTCTAAGGCAATGAAAGAGGGCGTTAGTTATTTTATGGTTAAGCCAATTTCTTATGAAAATCTTGAAGAAAGGATAAAAGATTTGACAAATCCTGCCGTCGTTGTAGACAGCGACAAGGCACTGGATGAAAAGATTTCAAATATATTTATAAGCATTGGAATTCCCGCTCATATTAAGGGATATCAATTCTTAAGAGAGGCGGTAAAACTTGCCGTTGATGACCCAGATATTATTGCGTCAATCACTAAAAGACTTTATCCTACAATTGCCGAAAAATTCTCGACAAGCTCTTCCAAAGTTGAGCGCGGAATGAGGCATGCCATTGAAGTTGCATGGAATA
>CANQBU010000127.1 GCA_947589615.1 uncultured Clostridia bacterium
TTGAATTGTGCTCTTAAATTGCCCGAATAATCCGAAAATCTTTTTATCGCTTTATCTGCAAATATGTATTTTGAAGTCTTCGGAAAACTCGGAGATGTTTTTTTGCCCACCAAAGAAACAAGCTGTTTTTTCGGAAAACTCATAGAGTGCGATGGCGAAACTATAATAATTTTTTCAAATCTGTCGCTCTCGAATATAGATTTAACGTTTTCCCACATACCGTCAAACACAACGGCAAATCGGGACTTTGCCGTTTCATCCTTCAATGCTTCTTTGGATATGGCAAGTTTAAGGCAATACGAAACCGCGCCAATCATGTTAAGAGCTAACAAAATATATGCAATTTCCGGAAACCACGGACTGTAAACGCATACTACCTCGTCCTCGCGAACGCCTATTTGTTTAAATACTTTAGCCCATGTATAAACCTGTTTGATAAATTTCGAGCGTGAAATTTTACGTCCAAAATATTCAATCGCCGGAACAGAATCACCCTGTTCTTTCAATTTACTCTCAATAACATCCCAAACAGTTTTATTAAGAGGGATATTTTTTGCCATATCCTCAGCCCCTGATTTATAATACTTCAGCCACGGCTTGTCTATCGACGGATAGCCGGTTATGGTTTCGTTTGACATTGTTAATTCTCCTTGTTATATTTCAGAAATTGATAACACTAATTACTTCGTCTTTATATTGCAAATACCCGTCTTTATTATGAGCCATTGCGTCTTTGTCGCATTTGCCGGAAGTGGCGTTTATACCAAAGAAATCATATAGTTTTACACCGTCTATTTCAGGAAATAACTTAAAAATATTTTTGATAATATTCTCGCTGTTTTGCCTATATTCATTGTTTAAAACTATATGAGCAGTTATCAGATTCTTATTATTAGATTGTATTACAATTATTTCACACTCTTGTACCCCATTTATACTGCTTATTGACTCTTTCAATTCAAATAGATAAATAATTTTTCCATCTCTTGAGATACTGTCATCGCTTCTGCCCAATATAGGATAATTCGCCATTTTCACATTCAATAACAGTTGCTATATCTCCAGGTTGTGACCATACGTTTCCATACTCATCAATACATGAATTATCCGGCAATCCACTTTTGTTATATTCATCTAAATAGCAGTTATTAAGTGGCATTATCGGTGTACAAATTTGTATTTCACCCTTATTTCCAACAATAGACGGTATCGTTTGTTTGCTTTCAGTGTCTACCAATCTTACCTTTACCCCTGGGATTGGCTTTCCTGCGGAGTTTAATCTTCCCGGCATATTATATGCTCCAATAGTAATAGAGCCTTCTTCACTCCGTCCATATCCCAATGTAATATCCTTCTTGCAGCTGGCGAAATGCAAAGTCTTATTTATTTCTTCGCACACAGATTTTGGGATTCCTTCGCCGCCGCTGTATGGATGTTTAAATAATTTAAAATCATCTTTTTTTATACGTCCAGCAGCTTTATCCTCTATTAACTGCGCATAAAAAGGCTTAGCTTGTACTGCGTGATTTATTCTTAAATCACGTATATCAGAATAAAATATAGATTTATCATATCTGGGTTCTAAAACCAATGTTTTTCCGCAAGCAAGCTGTAATACCATCGCATAAAACAATCCTGTAGGATGTTGAAACGGTATTGTGATTAAACTTCTGTCGCCTACCAACTCGTCCGGACGTTCTATCAAATCGTGGCTTGCCACTAAGAATAATGGAGCCAAATCAGAATGTGCTATACATTTTGATTTTCCAGTTGTGCCTGACGTATATGTAAATGTGGATGCCCGCGCCTCATCATACTGCGCTATACAAAAAGGAATTTGATTATTTCCGCAATCAAGGAAATCATTTTCGCTTATAAACCGTGTTCTGTCAAATTTATCCGTCAGTGCCATTGTATCTTCCATGTCGTCCAATAATCCGGAATATTGTGCTCCATTGGTTAATACAACCGTTTCCACATCGTTATCTTTAATAGAATTTGATTTCAAAAGTAATTTAAAATATTGAGTATCACACAACATTAGTTGCGAGCATCTTTTCTCTGTATACTCATTAACTCCTTCATTAACCATAAACATCACATTGGCAGCATTACATGTAGCACCTATTGTCGTCAACGCAAAATATGCACATATGAACTCTACACCTACAGGTAAACATAGAGTAATAATATCTTGTTTCTTAACACCAAGACTTTCAAAGGCACGTATATACCTCTCTACTTCACGAAACAATTTGGCATATGTCATTTGATTTCCGTTGATTTCCAACGCTACTATGTCCAGATTAGACTTATTTCGGATACAAATATCCTCAAAGATTGTTAGCTTATGGACAAGAACATCGTTTTTGTTAATTATAGGTATGGCTGTACCATTTTGTGTCTTTTTTATTACTTCAGAAAAAATGTAGGAAGTTTTGTTTTTCATCTTTATCCCTCCTTATAGTCTTTTTATTGTTTAGATGAAATAATTTTTTCATAATTCTTACTGTTTTTTAATGATTATCAAATATTATACGCATTCTGTTATCGACGGATAGCTGGTTAAGTTTTCATTTGACATATCAATAATTCTCCCTTTGTGTTTATATTTCAAAATTATCATATTTTAGATTATTTAATATAATAATTTAAACAAATTCATATCATTATGATGGATAATTTTACTACGGCAAATAAATATTTGGGCGAGCAACAAGCGCTTGTAGTATTTTCTCCAAGCGCTTATGCAATCACCAACTAATTCCAAACAAGTTTCATCCCAGAAGATCTGCTATTTTTATAAGCTTTTAAAATCGTCCGGAACTGTTACTCGACCGTAACAAAGCGGCACTCTACATGACCCTTTCCGTTGCAATGACCACAATCTTTATTGATATTGCGAGGATCTCTTCAGTTGCCATTGCAAACGGGGCAAAGAACCCTTCTTTTGCCTAAACATTCTGGACATTTCATTTTTAAAACTTTCTCCGTAATTTTCAATTCTTGCTTGACTTTGATAATTAGTTGCCTTTACTGGCTGTTCCGTCTTTTCCTCCTGTGGGGATGCTAACGCCTCCCTTTGTTCTTCCGTTATCAGGAACAGGCGGCGGAGTTGGTGTAGTTTTTCCTCCCATGGTTGTCACCTCCTTGCTAAATATATTACATGATTTTGTAATTTCATGCCACTAAACAACAAAATTTGCTGTAATATTAGTATACTACATAAAAAACCATTTGTCAACTAAAATAGATATCAATATACTACTCATAGTTTACTATCGGGGTACACTATAAGTATGATAGGAGTGTTACAAATGCTATTGATGAATGATTTTTCCGTGAAGTTAAAAAAGCTGCGGCAAAGCAAGAATTACAGTCAGCAAGCATTGGCTGATAAGCTATCGGTTACAAAAAGCCTTATTTCGAGCTACGAGCAGGATTTACGCCTGCCCAGTCTTGATATGCTTATAAAAATTTCAACTGAATTTGGCGTTAGTACAGACTATCTTCTTAATCTTGACAGGCAAAAAACTATTAATGTCGAAAAGCTGACGGATGAACAAATTGCCATTATTTCCAATACCGTAAATGAATTTATAAAACTAAACGAAAAATCTTGACAATTGGGATTTGCTATGATTAACTAAATATATACGAAATAGCAGAGTCCCAAATCGTAATGCGGAGATATTTATGTGATAGTATAAATTTACCAATTCCACGGAGGTAAAAAACTTGAATATTTATGATATGCTGAATAAAATAGTATTGGATGACAAATCTGATTTGTGTCCATCTTTGTTCTCAGATGAAAGCCGTCAAAGGTTAGACAGCGCGAAAGATAAAGAAATATTTGATTTGATGAAAGATATTTCATCTCTTGCTCTAAAGGATGGAGAGTTTCATCCAGCAATAATATGGGACGGAAAGCGATCTTTTTCCGTAGAAGATTTAAGGGAAAGTGATTATGCAGT
>CANQBU010000128.1 GCA_947589615.1 uncultured Clostridia bacterium
GACGGAAAAACAATAAGATTAGTTTTTCCAATGCTTACAGAGGAAAGGCGAAAAGAGCTTGTAAAAGATATAAAGAAGATTGCGGAAGAAACAAAAGTGACAATAAGAAATGCTCGCAGAGATGCCATGGAAATGATTAAAGATTTGCAAAAAGGTGGGGAAATATCTGAAGACGAGCAAAAACGATACGAAGAAGAAATACAAACATTAATAGACAATGGTTGTCAAGAAGTAGATGATAATTTTAAAGCAAAAGAAAAAGAGATTATGGAAATATAGTCTTTAATAAAAATTTTAAAAAAGGACTATTTAATATGACTTTTAAACCTAAAAAATTACCAAAACATCTGGCAATTATTATGGATGGGAACGGTCGTTGGGCAAAACGAAGAGGTTTTCCTCGAAATTATGGACACAAAGTCGGTATTTTTGCCGTAGAGCGAACGATTGAATATTGTTTAAAATATGGCATAAAGTATTTGACACTTTTTGCCTTTTCTACTGAAAATTGGAAAAGAAACAAGGAAGAAATTGACGGAATCTTTCAGTTAATTAGGAATTATATATCAGAAAATAGAGATAGGTTTGTTTATGATAGTGTAAAAATTAATTATATCGGAACTTTAAATCCTTTTCCAAATGATTTAGTTTCTATATTGGAGGATGCAAGAAGAAAAACAGAAAAATGTGATAAACTTACAATAACTTTGGCGCTTAATTATGGCGGAAGAGACGAGATTTTAAGGGCAATAAATAAAATAATCAGAGATGGGCGCAAGGAAATTACAAGCGAGATTTTTGAAAGTTACTTAGACACTAAAAATATTCCAAATCCAGACATGATTGTTCGCACAAGTGGTGAGTATAGAATATCAAATTTTCTTTTGTATCAAATGGCATATAGCGAATTTTATTTCACAAAAACATATTGGCCTGATTTCAACGAGAGAGCATTTGTAAAAGTTTTAAAAGCATATCAAAAAAGAGATAGGAGATACGGAGGAACAAGATGAAAACAAGACTAATGTCATCAATAGTTTTTATAATTATATTGGCAGTTGCATTTGTATTAAAATTTTTCGTTAGCAATTATTTTTTCGATGCATTTATATTGTTAATTTCTATAATAGGTAGTTTTGAAATGTCAAGGCTGCTTACTAAAATGGGAAGATATAATGATAAATATTTATCCACAATTTTCCCATGTTTTCTACTTTTAGTTTATATCTTGGGGATAAGATATGATGCAAACATTGGTGTTTTGTATACAATTATTATTGCGGTGGCAACAATGGTTCTATTTTTTATTATTTCATGTTTATTGCCATTAATTGCCTTTAAAAAAACTAAAATAGAATTAAAAACAAGAGATGAAAACTTGTCAATTTTGCGATATTCAATAATTAAAGCAATGAATACGGCTGTAACCTTTATTTATCCAACATTTTTGATTTCATTTCTAATATTAATAAATCATTTTGAAGATTTATCATCAACATTTAAATTAACTGGATTTGAAGGAAAAATTTCTTTCTTCTGTTTGTTGCTTGCTTTTCTTATACCAATTTTCACTGATACATTTGCGTATATCACTGGAGGCCTAATTGGTGGTAAAAAGCTTGCACCAAGAGTAAGTCCGAAAAAAACAATTTCGGGGGCTGTCGGAGGCCTTATTTGGTGTATGCTTCTATCAATAACGGTTTATTGCTTGTTTAATGCTAATCCTGCAATGTCTGTATTACTTACAAATGCACATATTTCTATTTGGAAAGTTGCAATTATTTCAGCTATTGGTTCTGTATTGGGACAAGCTGGAGATTTACTTGAGAGCTTTTTTAAAAGAAGTGCGGGTGTAAAAGATTCAGGAAAAATCATGCCGGGACATGGGGGGATTCTTGATAGATTTGATTCGCATTTATTGGTAGCACCTATCGTGTTTATTGCTTTTAGTATAATTTTTCTTTTAATTTAATAAAATATCATACGAGGTAAAATGTCAATCTTGATGTCGGTTTTATACATTCTATTAGCAATAGTCGTCCTTTTGTTTATGGTTTTAATTCATGAATTTGGACACTATACTATAGGAAGAATGTTGAATTTTAAAATAACAGAATTTTCTGTAGGGTTTGGGAAAGCCCTTTTATCTCGTAAAAATAAAAGGGGAGAATTGATTTCATTAAGATTGTTTCCCTTAGGCGGATATTGTGCTTTTGCAGGTGAAGAAGATGGCAGTGAAAATGATCCTGATGCATTCGTTAACCAAAAACCATGGAAGAGAATTCTTGTCTTTTTGGCAGGTGTGACATTCAATTTTGCTACGGCGGTAATTTTCTCGTTGATTCTTTTATGCACGGTCGGCTACGACATTCCTCAGATTAACGAAATGATTGATACTACACCAACAAGTTATGAAAGGATTGAAAAAGTAAACGGATTAGAAAAAAATCAAGTCTTAGAAATATTTAGTTATAATAATTTAAAACACGATGAAATATTGCAAGAAAATGATGTTATAATTTCAATCAATGGTAAAAAGATTGACTTTGCTTATGGCTCAACATATCAAGATTCGATGTCAAGTATATTAACATCGTTAAATAATGACAAAGATAATTTACCAGATGAAAACTATAGAGAAAGTGCTATCTTTTCGGCAGTTGTCAAAAGGAATGGTGAATATATAAATGTAAAGATTGCCCCTTATCTAGCAAAAATACAAAAATTTGACAAAGAAGATAAGCCAACAGGAGAAATTAGCTACATTTATGTATGTAACTTTGAAGCAAAAGCTTATGTTCATTCGTTTGGTGAAGCACTAAAAAGGGCAGTGCCTTTTGCTTTTGGTTTGGCTTTTGTGGTTTTAAAAAGTTTATGGCTTTTAATTACATTCCAACTCCCTCTATCTTCTATTGGTGGACCAATAACAACTATTGCTACTATTGCAAGTTTTACAAGGGCAAATGCTGCGAATTTATTATTATTAATTCCTTTAATTTCTGCAAACCTTGCTATTTTTAATATTTTACCTATTCCGGCATTAGATGGCTCGCATGTTCTGTTTACAACTATAGAGGCAATAAGAAAAAAGCCTATAAAACGTGAAATTGAAAATATGATTCATACGATAGGACTATTCATTCTATTTGGCGCCGTAATTTTAATTGACATTTTGCACTTTGTATTATAAAATATATACATGAATACACTTGAAAAATTAAATGTCAAATTCAATGGGAAATATAATTATCTTAAACTTTTGAGTGTGGTGTATGAAGAAGAAACAAAATTATGCACCATAACTTTTTTATATCCATACCAAATTGAAGATCTTCCAAATGAAATAAGAACTGATGTTACATCTTTTTATAATGAACTTTTAAATTTAAATGGGGAGCTTAAAATTAAATTTAAAAGAAGTTTTTTGGATGAGAGATTGATTATTGATGCAGCAATAGAATACCTAAGGGAAAATTCAAAGTCTATATTCCCATATATCGATAGAGAAAATTTAACTTCATCTCACATTGAACAAAATGTTATATTGGAAATTAAGTTAAACCAAGATGTTTATTCTCTTATTGATGATGCAAATCTTGCCAATAATTTACGAATTTACCTTGAAAAACAATTTATAGCAAAAGTTCAGGTAAACATAATAGCAAATGAGGAAACATTGCCAGATGAAATAGCTCAAATTGAATTACCACCGCTTGCAGAAAAAACTAGAAGATATGAGGTTAAAGTTGAGAAGAAGATAATTGGAGGTGATATAATTCCAAAGCCCGAATATATTTCCGATGTAAAATCCGGCAAATCATCGGTAATTTTATCGGGCTTTATAACCAAAAAGGATAGAAAGACATTTATACAAAAGAAAGGAAAAAGAGCAGGGCAAGAAAGAATTTTATATACCTTTCAATTAAAAGATAGCGAAGGAACAATTGATTGTACCTATTTTTGTGGAAAAACGCA
>CANQBU010000129.1 GCA_947589615.1 uncultured Clostridia bacterium
TGATGCACTTGAAGACTTATTTATGGTAATTTGCGTAGGAGATGTAAGAACAGGGATAAATGGTAGATTGACATATTATATCAAAAAATTATCAATGGCTTCCCCTGTAGAAAGAAAAGCAATAGAGGTGGTTGATGAAAATGGTTATATACATAAAAAGGTCGTATTTCCAGACATTTTGCCTAGAGAACAACAAGAGAATTTTCTTGAAGAAAAAGCAAAATATAATGATTTTATAATGAAAAACAACATTGTTGTGTTTGATATTGAAACGACAGGACTTGATCCTGAATTATGTGAAATTACTGAAATAGGGGCTGTAAAAATAGAACATGGAGATGTTACAGAAAGATTTTCAAGCTTTGCGAAACCCAAATTTTCAATTCCAGATGAAGTTCAGGAGTTGACTCATATTACAAATGAAATGGTCGCAAATGCACCACGTATTGAAGATGTTATATATGATTTTTATGAATGGAGTAAGGATTGCTTTATAAGCGGATATAATATTATTGGATTCGATTTAAAATTTGTAAAAAAAGTTGCTGACACAATTGGAATAAAATTTAATAATGATATAATAGACGCTTTTATTGTAGCAAAACAATCTAAAATAAAAGCAAGCAATTATAAATTGGGCACAGTTGTTAAAGCATTGGGTTTGACTCTGAATGATGCTCATAGGGCATATAATGATGCTTATGCGACTGCACAAGTTCTTTTGGAGTTAAATAAATTAAAATAATTGTTAAAAATGCTTGATTTTATATATTATATTTGTTATAATATGGTATACTAGTAAAAGTGAGGAGCGTGCAAAATTGCATCGCTCCTCACTTCGTAAAAGGGGGAATATAAATTTGGCTAGTAAAGTAAAAAATATTTGCGAAGAAAAAGTAGTGCCTATTATTAAAGAGTTGGGGTATGATGTTATTGAAGTTGAATATGCAAAAAAATCTGATGGCATGAATTTAACTTTTTATATTGACAGCGATGATGGAATTAAAATTGAAGATTGCGAAAGGGTTTCTAAAGCAATTGATGACATTTTAGAGGAGCTGAATCCAACAAATGACCAGCCTTACATTCTAAATGTAAGTTCACCGGGGATAGATCGACCATTAAAATTCGAAAGAGATTTTCAAAGAAATTTGAATAAAGTGGTTGAAGTGACATTATTTGCAAAAGAAAATGGCAATAAAACTTTTCAAGGCAAACTGACATCTTTTGATGAAACAAAATTTTCGCTAGAAATTGACGGAAAGGAGAAGACTTTCGAAAAAAAGAATGTGGCCCATGTTGTGCCTGTAATAACATTGAATTAAAGAGGAGATAAAATATGATTAATAAAGATTTCTTTCAAGCACTTGAAGACTTAGAAGTAGAAAAAAAGATTGATAAGCAAACATTCATTGCAACTTTAGAATCCGCTCTTACCTCTGCCTATAAAAAAATGTATGGCGAAGCTAAATCGGCAATGGTAAAATTAAACCCAGAAAAAGCAACAATCAGAATCTATTCTTATAAAACAGTGGTAAATGATGTAGAAGATCCTGATAAGCAAATTTCGTTGGCAGATGCTCGTATAATAAAAAAATCTCATAAAGTGGGCGACGTCGTTTTGACAGAGGAGTCTACAAAGGATTTTGGAAGAATTGCCGCCCAAACTGCAAAACAAGTTGTAATGCAAAAATTAAAGGAATTGGAAAAGCAAATGGCGCTTGCCGAATTATCAGAAAAGGAAGATGAACTTTTAACTACAATAGTAAAGAGAATTGATAATGGAACAATATATGTTCAGATTTCAAACTCTCATACAGAGGGTGTAATGTTGCCTTCCGATCAGATACCTGGAGAAAAATTCAATATTGGTGATAGAGTAAAAGTCTATGTCAAGAAAATAAGAGACTCTTTCAAAGGAACTCAAATTCAGGTAACAAGAAGTAATGTTGGCTTTATAAGAAAATTATTTGAACTTGAAATCCCAGAAGTTCTTAGTGGAGATGTAAAAATAAAAAATATAGCCAGAGATGCCGGGAATAGGACAAAAGTTGCGATTTATAGCGATAAACCAAATATTGATGCCATAGGGACTTGTGTTGGCTTCCATGGACAAAGAATAGACACTATAACTTCTGAAATTAATGGAGAAAAAATTGATTTAGTTGAATATAGCGATGATCCTCTTGATTATATTGCAAAGGCATTAAGCCCAGCTCAAGTAATAAGTGTTGAAACTAATGAAAGTTTGCATTCTTCTAGAGTAATTGTTCCAGACGATAAACTTTCATTAGCCATTGGCAAGAATGGTCAAAATGTTCGTCTTGCGGCAAAATTAACAGGCTGGAAAATCGAAGTAAAACCTCAAAGCTCTCTTTTCAATAATGCCATTAAAGAACCTGAGTATGAATTAACTGAACTTAATGATGACGATGCTTTCTCAGCACTAAATAATTTTGAAGAAATAGAAGAACTTCCTTCTATGGATGAAATCAAGCCAGACAAAGATGATAATGACGATAACTAAGAGAGGGATATGGATAAAGAAAGAATGTGTATTGCTTGTCGACAAATGAAAACAAAGAAAGATCTCTTGCGCATTGTAAAAAACAAAGAAGGAGAAATTTCTATTGACGAGACCGGCAAAAAAAATGGAAGAGGAGCTTACATTTGCAAAAATGTAGAGTGCTTCTCAAAAATAAAAAAACAAAAATTATTAAACAAAACATTTAAATGCAACGTAGAAGAAAATATTTATAAAACATTGGAGGATTTTATTGTTAGACATAATTAAGGTTAAAGCATTTTTAAATATATTAAGAAAATCTCATCATTTGGCAGTAGGTGGATATAATATAAAAACTAGTAAGAAAAAAATATATTTAATCATGTATGATGAAACTGCACGAAAAGACACATTGAGACTCTTGGATCAAATTCAAGATACAAGCATCATTTGTGTTAATAATTTGGAAGAACTTACATCCATAGAGGGATGTAAAATTATAGGAATAAAAGATAAATTAATTAGCAAATGCATTGTTAAATTATTTATAGAAGGAGAAAGGGCTTGGCAAATCAAACGTTAGAAAATTTAAAGAAAATTCATGAGTTACAAAAAGATGGGGAAATTTCAAAAATTATTTCGTCACTTAGAGAAGTAAAAGGAAAGGTAGAACAACTGGGTAACAAAATTTCAAAACGAATTAAAGAGATTGAAATGGCGGCAATTTCTAAACCTGAGGTTAAACAGTTAGAACCGGAAAATAAGGAAGTAATTCAACCACAACACGAGGTTGAATCTGTTTCTGTTGTCGAAAAACAGAATGAAAAGTTAAATCATAACGCCAATAATTTCAAAAAATTTGATAAAAATCAAAATAATAACCGAAATTTCAATAATAAGCCCACAGATCATCCACAAAATAAAAATAATTTTAATAACAACCGTTTTAACAATAAAGATAAAAAAGTTGTTAATTTTAACAATACCAACACAGGAGATAAAAAATTCAGAAACAATAATTTTGTTTCTTCAAAAGGTAATAATTTTAGGACTTTTTCATCTTCAGCAGCCATGTCATCCTCTGATATTGATATAAAAAACGATCGTAATTACGCGAATAAAACAAAATATGCACAAAAACATAATAATGGATATGACGAAAAGAAGAATCAAAGCAAGAAAAAAGATTTGTCTAAAAGAAATAATATCTTTATTGAAGATGAAGACGGTATAGAAGAGCTTAATTATGGCTCAAGAAAAAGTATAAAAAAGAAGAAAGAGAAGGTAGAACAAAATGTTATAGTAATAAAACATGCTATTTTAACTTCTAAGGAAATAACTGTAAAAGATTTTAGTGAAAAAATTGGTAAACCAGTAACAGAGATCGTAAAAAAACTTATGT
>CANQBU010000130.1 GCA_947589615.1 uncultured Clostridia bacterium
TCTTGGGCTATGACCATATAAAGAAGGAAGATGAGGATATAATGTTTGAAACAAGCAATAAAATTCTTGAAGAAGTCGGACTTGGTAGGGAAGAATAATGTTTTACAGTGGATACGTGGCACTTGTAGGGAAACCCAATGCGGGGAAAAGTAGTTTAATAAATGCACTTGTTGGCGAAAAGGTGTCGATAATTTCAAAAAAGCCCCAAACGACAAGGGATAATATTATAGGAATTGTCAACAAGGAGGATTGTCAAATAATCTTCGTTGATACTCCTGGTGTTCATCACAGTAGGAATTCGCTTGACAAGTTTATGATGAAAAATGTGAGGAGTGCTCTTGCGGGAGTTGACCTCGTAGTATACCTTATTGATGGGACCATAGCGCCCGATGAAGAGGAGGTTTCCTATATAGATCATATTAAATCGCCCAAACTAGTTGTGATGACAAAAAGCGATTTGCCAAATCAAAAAGACTTTGCTTATGACTGTAAAATATCGTCAAAGACGGGGGAAAATTTAGACGTTTTGTTAAATATGATAAAAGAAAGATTAAATTGTTTTGAAAATCCCTATTATATTTTCTCACCTGATGAGTATACCGATAAAAGCATTAAGTATTTGATTGCTGAGGAGGTTCGAGAAAATTGCTTAAATAACTTGGAAAGGGAAGTTCCTCACGGAATAGCTGTTGAGGTAATAAGATTTTTTGAAGAAGATGAAATTGCCTATATTGATTGCGACATTGTTTGCGAACAAGAAACCCATAAAGGAATAATAATAGGAAAAGGTGGTCAAGGTTTAAAAAAAATTGGAACAAACACAAGAAAATTTGCTGAGGATTTGCTTGGTAAAAAGGTTATGTTAAAATTATTCGTGAAAGTGGAAAAAGATTGGAGAAATAAGCCACAAAAATTAAAAAATCTAGGATATTAACCTAGAATTTTTTTAGAGATAATTTCCACTTCTTCTTCCAATTTTATGCCATATTTAAAAAGGACTTTGTTTTTACATAATTTAATTAGATTATAAATGTCATCAAAAGTTGCATTATCTTTGTTTAATATAAAATTTGCATGCTGCGTGGAAATTTCCGCTCCATTTATAGAGAAGCCCTTTAATCGACATTGCTCAATCAAACTTCCTGCTCCTTTGCAATTAGGCGGATTCTTGAACACGCTGCCACAACACAGTCCCAAAGGCTGCGACAGCCTTCGCAATTTGGAATAATATATATAATCATTGATAATTTCACATTTTTTTCTATGTTTTAGGTTAAATTTTGCTGAAAGGATAAGGAGATTTTTTAGATTTGTTGAATGATGGTAATAATCGATTTCGTCTTTGTATAAAGTTATGATTTTGTCATTTTTAATAACTTTTATGCTTTCAAGATAGTCAAAAATACTTTGCCCAAACGATGAAGCATTGTTTTTAATTGCCCCGCCAACGGTTGCAGGAATGCCTGCAATTTTTTCAAAACCGCCAAGCGACCTATTGCAGCAATAGTGATAAAGTTCGCTTAGTGTAGTAGAACAGGAGACATTAAGCACGTTATTTTTACGACTAATTTTATGTTCGACAAACTTTGTGGAAATCACAAAAAGAGGTGTTTTGTCATCAATTAGCAAATTACTTCCATTTCCAACTATTAAAAATGGAAATTTGTAAGATTTTAAGAATTTAACGGTGTTTATAAGCTCACCTTGATTTTTGGGATAAAAAGCACCTGCAACTTTCCCAACATTTTTAAATGTCGTTATGTTTTTTATATCTTCATCTAAGACAAATTCTGTCTTTAACAATAAGTTCTTATTCATAAGATATATTTATGCAGGATAATGTAAAAATTTGAATACAACAAAAATTATTTTTTCATATAATGATAATATGTTTAAGTATAAATCAGTTTACATATTGGGAATAGGCGGCATAAGCCTATCGGCAATCGCAAGATTGTTAAAAGCACAAGGAGTAAAAGTTAGAGGAATAGATGCGGTAAGGTCGGATATGACCGATTTTTTAATAGAAGAGGGTATTGATGTAAAAATCGGAAAGGGGTGTGCTGACGCTGTGCTTGAAAGTGATTGCATAATTTATACAAGTGCAATTGCCGATGACAATCCAGATATCATATTGGCAAGGGAACAAGGCAAACCTATAATGAGCCGTGCTGAAGCATTGGCATTGCTTTCGGAAGACAAAAAATGCATATCTGTTGCAGGCAGTCACGGGAAAACGACAACTACCGGAATGATCGCATCAATATTATTAAAAAGTGACCTAGATCCTACCGTACACATTGGCGGAATTTTAAACAATATAGATTCAAATCTTTATATCGGAAATGGAGATTTTTTTGTCACAGAGGCATGTGAATATAAAGACAGTTTTTTGAAACTGAAAAACTATATCTCGGTTATTTTAAATGTTCAAGAAGATCACCTAGATTATTTTAAGAATTTAGACAATATTTTCGCATCTTTTAATAAATTTATTGAAAATACCTCTAAAAATGGTGTAATAATCTATAATTCTGATGAAAAAAGTGAAAAATTACAAGTTGGTAGCAGAAAATATTTGTCTTTCGGCATAAAGGAAGGAGCAATTGTTTCGGCTAAACATATTATTGAATATTCAAAAGGGAAATATCAATTTGACTTGTATTTGCTTGACCAAAAATTGACAGAGATAAAACTTCCATGCTTTGGTTTTCACAATATCTATAATGCTTTGGCGTCTTCCTGCGTTGCAATCTTTTTGGGCTTGGACGGCAGACAAATAAAGGAAGGGATTGAAGATTTTAAAGGTATAAAAAGACGTTTTGAGATTATAAAGGAGGGTGCTTCAATTATAATTCATGACTACGCTCATCATCCGACTGAAATTTTGTCGACGACAAAGGCATGCAGAGAAGTTGTTGGCGAAGGAAAACTCGTGGCGATATTCCAACCTCATACTTTTTCGCGGACTAGAGACCTTTATGATGAATTTCAATCTTGCTTTAAATATTGTGATGAAGTTTGGATGCTTCCTATTTATCCGGCTCGAGAAAAAGCAATAAAAGGTATAAATTCATCGAATTTTGCGAAAGATTTGATAAAAAACGGTGTAAAATCACGTTATTTTGATAGTTTTAATGCTTGTAGAGAAGAAATTATGAAAAATAAAACCTGTGCCGTTATGTTTGCAATTTTGGGAGCAGGGGATATTGAGAAATTGGCATACAGTTTAAAATAAAATTTTAAAAAAAATTTTGCAAACATTATTTACTTTTTATTTCATTTATGTTAGAATATAGTGTCGAGGTAAAATATGAATTATATTGAGATGCTTAAACAACAACAAATTTTGGAACTAGCAAAGGAAATGCAAGTGAGCAGACTTGAAAAACCGGCTAATCGATTCTACGAAATGAAATATGGTAAAATGTATTTTTACCATACCAAAGAAAATAATATAAATCAATACACTACCTCAATTTATGATCAATTTGAAATCATACAATTATACGACTTAAAACCTTCAGAGTATGACCAACAAAGATATAGAAATTTTATGATAGAAATCTTTGGCGAGGCTTATAAAAAAGACTGCAAAAAGTTTCTGAAAAACAAGGAAAAGGCGGCAGATCAATCTAATGAAAACGCCGCATTGTAGAGACAAAAAATTTAATCAAAAAATCTCGAACATTTAGTTCGTGCTGATGTGGCTCAGAGGTAGAGCACCACCTTGGTAAGGTGGTGGTCGCGGGTCCGATTCCCGCCATCAGCTCCATAAAAATCCAACTCTTGCGGTTGGATTTTTTAACTAGGAAAGGAAAATAAGAGATGTAAATTTAATTGACATTTAATAGATGTGTT
>CANQBU010000131.1 GCA_947589615.1 uncultured Clostridia bacterium
TGTCTGCGCACTCGCGCAGACTGAGGGGATTGCTACCCTCCCGCCCTGTCCTAGCGTGCCCCCCCCCAAAAAAAAATATGCTATAATGGTATCGTAATGGAGGAAAAAATGGATAAACAAAGACAAGAACAAATTATTGAATTTTTAGATAAGCAGGTAGAAAAGAAGATTGCTTCCCAATATCAAGTTGAAGCATATGCTTTAAAAGAAAGAAGACAGACATTAGAGGGTTTTGTAAAAGAACTTGAAGATACCAATGACCAATATATAAATGATATGAAAAAAGAATTTGGATATGGTCACTTTTTGGATCCTTATTTTCGTGCAAAAGATCTTTCTTTCGCGGCAACTGATAAATATTTAAAAATGCTGACTCAATATGAGGTTGAGGGTGCAGCCTTATATGTGAAGGAGTGGCCTGTGAAACGTGCAGAACTCAACCAAAAACTGGTAGAAAGATGTAAAGTTTTGCGAGCAAAGCGTGCGAAGGAAATGCGTGCAAAGGAAAAAGAAGAAATAGAAAATGAAATAAAAATAGGAGATAAAAAATACGACTTATTATTAAAATATTATACAGACATTCACGCTTTACAATCAATGATAAACAAAATGGAAGATGTTAATCAATTCCTAAGAGAAGAAGCTGCTTTTTACAAAAAAACGGTAAGTGAAGTAGTTGACGAAAACATAACTTCTCCTGAAATCACAAATCTCATAGATGAAGCGGTAAATAATGTGATAAGGGCTGGGAATATATATCCTTGTGCGAGAGTTGTAGAAGATAATAATATTAGCCGCGCATATAATCACATTTTGGACTTGATGATAAAGGTGGATGCAAAAGACAGAAACAAACACTTTACTAAAGATATCAAGAAATTAATAGCAAAAGAAACCGGCGTCACTAACGGGATAAAATCAGCTCCTGAAGCAAAACCAGAAGACGAGGAATTAGAAAGAGAATAATTATTCCCCAAAAAGATTGTGGAAGCAATTAGATAGACTTCAAAAATTAGATAAAATATTAATAATGAGTTCGGATTTCATCTGGACTCATTTTTAAATTAATAATTTTTTCGTTTATATAGATAATAAGCATTTTGCATTTTGCCGGCAAATTTGTTGACACAAAAACAAAAGTGTGATACAATTCAACATAGTAAAGGAGGAAACGTGGAAAGATATAATAAATTTTATTCTTTAATTTCAAGTATAAGCAAAAGTATTCAAAAGATTAAAAGCGAGGAGATGGCGACGCTTGGACTAAAAGGCAAACAGGTGCAATGTCTTTATCATTTATTCAATGAAGAAGAGGGTATATCAATGCTTCAATTATGCCGAGTTTGTGGCGAGGATAAAGGTGCAATGTCACGTACAATAAGCGAATTAGAAAAGGGTGATTTTTTATATGTTGAAGAAGCTAAAACCCAAAAATATAGAAATCCAATTAAATTGACTAGTCGTGGCAAAGAAGTAGGGGCGTTTATAAATAATAAGATAAACGAAATGTTTGCGATTGGGAGCGAGGGAGTAAAAGAAGAAGACAGAGAAAAATTTTATGAAAATTTGTCCATTGTTGATAAAAATTTAAAGGAAATTTGTGAAAATTACGGAGGGAAAAATGATTAAAATTTTAGTAGATTCTTCGTCTGATATAGACCAAGAAGAGGCGGATAAATTAGGGATAACATTGCTTCCCATTGAGGTAAGATTTGGAAACGATGAATATCTTGACGGGGTAAATCTTTCCCATAAAAGATTTTTTGAACTACTTATTGAAAATGATGAATTGCCTAAAACCAGCCAAATAAACGAATATAGATATGAAGAGGCTTTTTCTAAATTAACACAAAATGGAGATGATGTGATTGCAATTACTTTATCCTCAAAACTTTCCGGCTCATATAATTGCGCACTTTCCGCTTCCCAAAAGTTTGGTGGCAAGGTCAGGGTTATTGATAGTTTAAATGCCTGTGTTGGCGAAAGGATTTTATGCCAGTATGCACTAAAATTAATAAGCGAGAATTTGACCCTCGATGAAGTCGTGGCAAAACTTGAGGAAAATAAAAAGAAGATAAAATTACTTGCCTTGCTTGGGACATTGAAGTATTTAAAAAAGGGTGGACGAATTTCGGCGGTTGTTGCACTTACAGGTGAGGTTTTTAATATAAAGCCCGTTGTTTCAGTTGAAAATGGTGAAGTGAAATTAGTGGGTAAAGCGGTTGGCTCCAAGAAGGGAAACAATCTTTTAATGCAGCTTGTCGAAAGTTGTGGGGGAATTGATTTTTCGATGCCTTACGCGGTGGCATATTCTGGACTTTCAGACGACCTTCTTCAAAAATATCTGGAAGATAGCAAGGCAATATGGGAGAATAATACGGACGCCGTTCCTCAATATATGATTGGAAGCACAATAGGGACTCACGTTGGGCCAGGTGCGATTGCGGTTTGTTTTTTCGCAAATAAATGATTTTTTGCATATAACTAAAAAAAATAAAGAAAATAAACATAGTTGTTTGACATGATATAAATAAAAATGATATAATATAAAATATAAAAGGAGAGAAAATATGCAAAAATCAGGTTGGGGAAGAAGATTTAAGCTAGGCTTTGTATTCTTCATTATCCTTGGTGTAGTCGGATATGCCGTGGGCGTTGGAATAGGCTATCTCATGGATAAAGATTTGAAAGCGGCTTTATACAGCACTGATAGCCCATATTCCTTGGTTTGTGCAATCATCGGTGCCCTTGTTGGCCTCGGTATGGGTTTATTCAGCAGAAGAAAAATCAATGCTAATTCAAATACAGGTGTTGATACGGAGGGTAAAGAGTCAGATGTTGCTTTTGACTCAAAATTTATTACTCCCGAAGAAATGAAAACTGATAAGGAACTTATTTATACTACATGGAATGGCTTGCCAAAATGCAATAAAACGGGATTTGTATTTAGAAACAAACAAACAAATGGGCATTTTGAAATTAACATGAAGCCAGAAACTCATGCTCTGGTTCTAGGAACTACCGGAACTGGTAAAACTCAGGTTCTTGCGAATCCTACAATACGTATTTTAGCACATTCTGGTCAAAAACCAAGTCTTGTAATGACCGACCCTAAGGGTGAACTTTATGCCGATAACGCGGCTATTTTGCAGGAAGAGGGTTATAAAATTATAGTTTTAAACTTAAATGACCCATACGCGTCTTCCATGTGGAATCCAATGGAGATTGCATATAAAACTTATGAAAGAGCGGGCAATCTTGCAAAAGAGGTGAAAACGTTTGACGACAAAACTCCCGATGAGGCGGGCTATGCGACATTTAAAGACGATGTTTTAATGGGGCAAAAATATGGAAAAACGTGGTATGGATTTGAAGGAAAGGCATTTCCTACAAAGGAGATGTTACAACAGGAACTTGAATCAAGAAAGGTTCAACTTGAAGATGAGGCAAAGAGTGATATAAGAAATATTTCTCTTTCACTTATTCCTGAAGATCCAAACAGTAAAGACCCTACTTGGACTAACGGTTGCCGTGACTTCATTACAGGTATTATGTATGCCATGATGGAAGACACTCGTGACCCTAGACTTGGCATGACTCTTGATAAATTCAATTTCTTTAACCTATATAAAATATGTATGAGAAGAGACCCAGCCGGCGATAGAGAAAGTGCTTTAAAAACTGTTACAACCTACGCTGATGGAAGAGATAAGGTTAGAGGTAATGTATTCCAACTCATGAGCGGTGTATGTCTTGCCGGTGGTGTAACTCAAAGGTCATTCCTTTCGA
>CANQBU010000132.1 GCA_947589615.1 uncultured Clostridia bacterium
CTTTCATCAAGACAATCTTCTTTACTTTAACAGCACCTTTCATTGCTTGCATTGGTTGGCTTTTCTTAATTTTCAGCTTCATACAAGGATTAAGAAATGATGACCTTTTAAATCTTATTGTTTCTATAATACTTTCCTTATTCATTTGTGCTATGGTTATTACTGTTGCAAAAGCACTCTATAACAAACACTCAGATCTTGATGAAGATGAAGAAAATGAAAATGCACAAGTAACAGAAGATACAACTGAACAAGCAACTGTTGAAGAAGAAAGTCTCGAAAAACAAAGCGACGAACAAGCAAGAATTGAAGATAAAAAGGCTCCTCTTTTACTTGCTCATACTCCTGAAAATGAAGATGAAATCGTTGTTGATGAAAGCACAGAGGTAGAAGAACCTGCCCAAGAAGAAAGCGAAGAAGAATCTGTTGAAGCTAATGAAACAGAAGAAGTTGAAGAAAATGTAGAGGTAGAAGAGTCTAAAGAAGCAGAAGAACCTACTCAAAAACAAGAAAATACTGAAGATGATGATTCAACTGATAATGAAGATTTAACAGAAGATGAAGAATTTGAAAAATTTTTGGAAGAACTTCGAAAAAAAGTAGAAGACAATCCTGATGGAGATGACGAAAATAAATAAGATGTCATAAATCATTCTTAAATTTAAACAGCACTTAAAGTGCTGTTTTTTATTGTTTTTTTGAAATTAATTATTATGATCGAAAATTTAATTTTAAATTTTAGCAAATAAAAAGAAATCAGCAAGTTCCTTTGCTATTTCTCTTTCAATTCTAAAAAGCGGGATAGGCAACATGCCCCTCCCGCTTTGTCTATTTTACAATTAAATTTACAAGTCTGTTTTTTACATATATTTCTTTTACCACTTCTTTTCCAGCAATTATATCTTTGACTTCGGAACTATTCTTTACAAATTCAAGTATTTCTGCATCAGTTAAATTTGGATTAATATCCAGTCTTGCAACTATTTTTGAATTTACCTGAACAGCAATTTCAACTACATTCTCCAATAAGTCTTCTTCTTTATATGTTGGCCATTTATCATCTACTCTGCCTTCAAAATGCAATCTTTCCCACATTTCTTCACTGATATGTGGTGCAAATGGGCATAGCAAACTTAAAAGCGTTTTATAATCTTCCTCACTTATCTGTTCGTTTTTCTCAAGAGAAGAAGTTAAAACCATGATTTGCGATATTGCAGTATTAAATTTTAAATCTTCAATATCTTCACTTATTTTCTTTATACTTTGTGCAAGAATTAGTTTATTTTGAGTCTTTGCATTCTTATCCACCTTATCTGCAAGTTGAACAATTCTGTTAAGCAATCTTTCACATGGTTTAAGAGTATCTTCACGCCATGGCTTAGACTCTACATAGTCCCCCATGAACATGTGCGATAATCTTGTTATATCAGCACCATACTCATTAACATATTTTAATGGGTCGACGACATTACCTCTTGACTTGCTCATTTTTGAACCATCGCTTGCTAATATTATGCCCTGTTGAACTCTTCTGTCAAAAGGTTCTGGATTTGAAACAAGTCCATTATCATATAAGAATTTATGCCAAAATCTTGCATATAAAAGATGTCTTGTAACATGCTCCCCGCCGCCATTGTAAATATCAACTGTGTTCCAATATTTAATTTTATCAAGTGATGCGAATTCTTTATCATTATGAGGATCCATATATCTAAGCCAATACCAACTTGACCCTGCCCAGTTTGGCATAACATCGGTTTCTCGCTTTGCCTTGCCGCCGCAATGTGGACATGTGGTGTTGACCCATTCATCAATTCGTGATAATGGACTTTCGCCATCATCGGTCGGCTGATATCTTTCAACTTTAGGAAGAGTTACAGGAAGTTGATCGTCTGGAACAGGAACCCAGCCGCATTTTTCACAATAAACAAGAGGAACAGGCTCTCCCCAATAACGCTGTCTTGAGAAAACCCAATCACGCATTTTATAAGTTGTAATTCGTTTCCCCTTTCCGCTTTTTTCAAGATAATCATTGATTGCTTTTTTTGCCTCTTCGACAGTTGACCCGCTGTATTCACCCGAATTTACAAGCCTGCAGCCTTTACCTAAATAATCTTCTTTTTCAAAAGCTTTATGAGTTGTATTGCCGCCGGATATTACTTCGACAAAAGGTAAGTTAAATTTTTGAGCAAATTCGAAATCCCTTTGATCATGGCTAGGAACAGCCATTACGGCACCCGTTCCATAACCCGCCAAAACATAATCACCAATATAAACGGGAACTTTTTCTCCAGTTAAAGGATTTATGGCATATATTCCGTCAAGACGGCAACCAGTTTTTTCTTTAAGCATCTCTCGCCTTTCGAACTCACTCTTCTTTGCGCTCGCCTGTCTATACGCCATAACTTCATCAAAATTTTTGATTTTATCTTTTATTTTGTCAACCAATTCATGCTCAGGTGCTAACACAAAATATGTTATTCCAAAAACAGTTTCTATACATGTTGTAAAAATGTCAAATTTTTCGCCGCTTACAAGACTGCAATGCAAAAGAGTCCCCTCACTTTTACCTATCCAATTTCTTTGCATAGTCTTAATGCTTTCCCAATAATGAGTATCATCTAACCCATTTAACAATTTCTCAGCATAGTCACTCATTTTAAGCATCCACTGAGTTTTTGGCTTTTGAATGGTAGGAGTTCCACATCTTTCACACACGCCCCCTTCACTTTCTTCGTTAGACAAACCTATTTTGCAGTTTGGACACCAATTTATGTTTGCTGTCGCCTTATATGCCAAACCTTTTTTGAAAAACTGCAAAAAAATCCATTGGGTCCATTTATAATAACTTTCATCAGTGGTATTTATCTCCCTCGACCAATCAAATGAGATTCCAAGACTTTTTATTTGCTTTTTAAAGTTTGCGATGTTGTCGGCGGTAGCCTTAATTGGAGAAACACCATTTTTAATCGCAAAATTTTCTGTTGGAAGACCAAAGGCATCCCAACCTATCGGATATAAAACATTATATCCTTCAGCCCGCCTTTTTCTTGCAATTATGTCCATTGCAATTTGATTTGGAGTATGTCCAACATGAAGACCAACTCCACTTGGATATGGAAATTCAACTAATATATAATATTTAGGTTTATTTGAGAAATCTATTGCTTTGTATCTTTCCTCTTCTTCCCATCGTTTTTGCCATTTTTTTTCTATCTCTTTAAAATTCATTATTCCTCCATAATTTTCTAATCAATAATAGCAAAATTTGAAAATATTGTCAACTAATTAAATATTTTGTGTAATTAAAATTTAATTCATTTAATTTCTCCATTTTATCAATAAATAAATTGCATAGTAAAAAATTAAAAAAGATATGTTTTTTAACAACATATCTTTATAAATTTTAAACTATTCTTATGCAAGCCAAGTGAGTGCTTTAGGGAAATACTTTCCACTAATTATTGCCCACTTATCTAAATTGGTTGGTGTTACTAATGTAGAACCCCCATTGTAAACTACACAGTTACTTGCTGTTACTGGGAATGATGTATTTGCTTGTGGGGAATCGATAAGGCAATCTTCAATCGATCCAGTAAGTGAACTAGCTATTCCATTGCTGCTTGTGCCTGTTAGATTTCCTACATATGCACAACCTGTTATTGTCACATTACTACCACTCCCAACAAGACCTCCTGTACTACCTCCATTGTTTGTTACATTTCCTCTCATATAGCAAGCATTTATTTTACAGTCTGAACTATACCCAAACAGGC
>CANQBU010000133.1 GCA_947589615.1 uncultured Clostridia bacterium
CTTCTCCCGAAGTTTCTCTCCCGAATTAGTAGAACTTATATAGGGAACAATAGGTATTATGAAGTCAAAAAACTTTGTCCGTTCTCCCTGTTTTTCAAACATATCATCCTTTATTGCATATACAAATTTAACTCTCCCCTCAAGCTTTTCATAATGATTAAGGATATTATTTAGTTCTCTCAAAGCCACAAAAATATTTGTGCTTTTGAATCGATCAAGATCTTCTATGATTACCAATTTTGTCTCTGTCGCCTCAAAAAAATATACAATTTCATCCATATTTTTATTAAATATGGACTCTTCTTTCTCATACTCATTTGTAAGCGTGGCACGATCAAAAATTTGCAGCTCCTTAATATTGCCGTTTTCCCTAAACCATCTCACAAATCTGACAAGTAAATACCAACTCGTTCCAAAAAGAACTATATATATTATTGCAGTCAGCCACCATGCAAAAGAATTAACATTGGTAACAAATGTGGTTGTCTTATCGGGAGCCATAAAGTAAATAACTCCGTATAAGACAATCAACGCTAACAGTCCCATCAAAGGGTTTCTCCACTTCGTCTCTGTCTGCAACTTTCTGTATCTGCTTTGTGGTATTCTCTTTGAATCTACAGAATAAAATAACTGCTTTAATATTCCTGCTTCCAATTGTTCTTCATCAATTTCATCACCGTCTCCATTGAGCATTTCTTCAAGATTAAAAGCAGCGAGTGATATGCGAAGTACTTTTAATCTCGAATGTTCTTTCAAATAGCTTTCTATAACACTACTTTTCCCTGAGCCATAAGGACCTGAAATAGCTATATTATGTATATCTGGATTGGAGAGTGCCCAATCCAAAGCCGCCATATATTCCTGCCCGTTTTCGATATCATTCTTTGGAATAAATGCCTCATATTGGCGGTTTGCATCATTCACATAAGGGTAAGAAGCAGAATTCCTGTTTCTTTTTCTTCTATTCACAAGTCCCATTTCCAATCAATTCCTCTCTGATTACCAAGCAAATAATGATTCAATTCTGAATTTTCTCATCTTTCTTCTCTAATAATCAAATTGTTTTTATTTACTTTAAGTCTTAAAATATATAATAAAGCATATGCCCTATTATAAAGGTACTCAATAAATATAGTATCCTCTAATACTTCTCTCGCCTGTTTTGCTTTATTAAGATATTCATTATGCCGAATGTCAAAAAACTCATTTGATATCTTCATAATTTCATCAATTTCGTATTTAATAACAGCATACACTTTCCCATTTCTATTATCCGACACCGATGACGCAGCACATACTTTCTTATCTTCAACACAATCAGCATTTTGTATAGAAAGCAGGAACTGCAAAGCGTCTATAATATAGTCCAAGGCTACTTTTTTATCTAAAAGCTCATTGCTTAATATATTTTCCTCTGCAAATTGTATTTTTCGTTCAAACATCTTATAATTTAATATTTTCCCAATAGTTTCGGTTGTTTTATATCCTTTTTTTATAATCTTTCCTAAATTCATCCTATAAGGTAATCCAAATTTTTCAAACCTATTATTAACTTCTACGGTATAAGCATATCTTTTGTCTGTTTTTATCCATCTTGCAAATCCTATTTCCAAATATGCAAAAACTTGTTCAAATGATGGTGATTTACACTCATGCGTTGCAGGATATGATATCCCATAATAATCTCTATATTCATTTTCATAATCAATTTTTAAATAAAAATATCCTTCATTCCAATTGCTATAATCTGTAAAATCTCCTTTAAAAAAATCTTCCACAACATCACTTTTATCTATCCATGCACAGAAACTAGTCCAAAATCTATTTAGTTTTTCATTAATCTCTTCTACATTGTCCTGTACCATATTGCTAGACATTTTAATATCGCTCTCCTATATATTTTTATTTTTATTCGTTTCCACTGCTATAACACTTTACTAATTATCTATAATGCCATCCGCAAGGCAACACCCTCATTACTAACGCTCATCTTGGCATTATTTCTCATATTCTATATTTTGAATTTCTTCAATCTCCTTGCTGTCACAATTAATTTCCGTATGTTTTACATTAGTTACTGACAATATTGCAGAAATTCTTCTATTCTATTCGCAATTCTTCTTTGTTCAGCTAAAGGTGGAAGCGGTATTATAGCAGAACTCACTTTGTCAATATTCAAATTATCTACTGTTGAACCAGAAGCCTTCTGAGTAAATTGGTTATATAAATATTCCGATGAAAGCAAATAATATAAATAGTCCTGATCAAATCCATTAAGATTATGAATTAACAACCATCCATCGTGAATACAACCTTCTATCTTTGAAATATACGGTCTTCCATAACTCATCGAATTGGTCAATAAAAAGTCGCCAGGATAAACCTTACGGCTTTTCTTTTCTCCTTCTGGAATAATTTTCTCTCTTGTTTCTGTTATATATTTACCACCCTTTTCAACATCACTGATTTTTATCCAATTAGTTCCATTTTCACTATTGGTAATATATTTCTTAATTGGTCTCGGTGATCCGCCGCGAACTATATAAGAAATATTACCCAATCGCGTCCATTTCCAGTTGTTTGGTATAGAAAATGGTATATCACACTCATCAACTTCAGGTAATAAGCCAACGAATTTTATGCCACCTAATTGTTGCTGTTTTTTCCGTTCTTCCTGAATACATAAATACAATTCCTCGGCAGTACCGTCTGAATCTAATTGGTCAGATAGATTCCCCTTTATACCTTCGTCTATTATTCTTTTTCGCAAACTATTCACTGAATCTCTAACATTATCTAATGCCGTCTTAATTGAAAAAGGTACTCTTCCATAACTGATTTCATATGCTAATTGTTCCTCATCATTCGACCTAAGACGTCTATCCAATTCACTTATCGTATTTGTAATATTGTCAGCTTCCGCTTTCATATCCGTTATTATTTCAAATATAGTTCTATCATCTTCCTCCTCAAAATTTAACCAGCGGAAGTCCAAATTATCTGATCTTTGCACTTCTTCTCTTGTAAAACACCTCCACCTTCCTAATGGAGTATCCGCCGTATATGTTGCTTTTCTGTCCTGAATATGCCCTGAGCAATAGCAATCTACAAAATCTTGTAAATGTTCTCGTTTCATTGGTTTCGTAACTAATGTATGTTTTATTCCAGTTCTATAATCATAAACCCATATATCTTTTGTTGGCTCACCTTTTTCAAAGAATAAAACATTTGTCTTGACACCATTTGCATAAAATATTCCCGTTGGCAATCTTAAAATAGTATGCAGATTATAATCCTTCATCAACTTCTCCCTGACTTTTGCCGTAGAGTCAGAATCGGTCAGAACACTATCTGGAAGAACCACTCCCACACGTCCGCCAGTCTTTACAATAGACATGATATGCTGCAGGAAATTCACCTGATTATCGGACGTCTTGATAAATTCCGGTCTATTCGCAGATACCTCCACACTTCCCTGTGGTCTTGTTCCGAATGGCGGATTCGTCATAACCACTTGATACATATCATCCGTACTTTCAACCAAAGAATCTTTATATGCAATCGGACTCTTGTTTACACCAATATCATGCAGATACAGATTCATAGATGCCAGCGTAACCACAAGAGATGTATTATCCGCTCCATATAAGGCATTATTTTTCAAAAACTTTTGTTTTTCAACATCCTTGCTTTGTTTGCGCATATGCTCATAAGCTGCCAACAGGAAACCTCCTGTTCCGCAGCATGGATCTGCAACCGTCTCGGTAATTTTCGGA
>CANQBU010000134.1 GCA_947589615.1 uncultured Clostridia bacterium
AATCTTTGACCTTTTTATAAACTTTTACATTATTTATTTCAGTGTATTCGCTATTTTCAATATATTCTTCGTGAAATCTATATGATATTTGATTGCTTAATGATTAACATATATTAATTTGGGTGTAAGGTAAATCTCTTGATTTAATATCTAGTGTCATTGCGAGCAAGTTATTGCTTTGCGGAATAAAATATCCTTCTGCAAAATTAATGTCGTAGTCATTATAAAGAAAGGTATGTTGAGGCAATTTTTCATCAATTATATTTTTGACATTGTCAATAGTTAATTCTAATTTTTCAGCTGTGGTATCTTTAAAGTATATTTGCTTTTGTCTAGTGAGCGTGATGGGGAGAACTATACATGGTATTAGGATTATAAGACAAGTAATAAATATAGGTAGTATTCTTGGTCTGTGGCCATTTTTAGATTGACTTTTTTCGCAGGTATTTGAGTTTGATTTTATTTTACTTTTTATTTTATCTTTTTCTTCAATGCTTAATTGAGGAATTGGTTCATTTTTAAAATATTCTTCAAGTTCTTTTTCTATATCTTTCATTTTAAAGCTCCTCCCGTAAGATATTTATACTTTCTTTTATGCGTCTTTTAACGGTTGCAATAGACAATTTTGTGTATTTGGCAATTTCATATAAGGTTGCTTTTTCTGCAAATTTTAAATATAAAATATGCTGGTTTTGTTCGCTTAATTTGTTAAGGGCGGTTTTTAAGGCAAAATTTAAAGTCATATTTTCAATGTTCAATGTATCAATTTGAATATTCTCATCAATAGCAACTTCTTTTTTAGTTTCTCTAATTTTGTTCAGCAGGGTATTTTTTGCAATGGTTAAAATCAGGTTATATCCGTTTTTTATATTTTCCCGATTAGAAATTTTATCAATAACCACCATAAATGTGGAAGAAATTGAATCTTTTATCATTTCAAAGTTTCGACTGTAGCGTTTCAAAAAGCAAAAAATAACATTATACATTAAGTTGTATAATTCATCAAAAGCTTCAGAGTTTCCGTCGCGAATGTTATTGAGAATTTCGTTTATATGTTGTTTTTCATCAAATGTCATTATTTATCCTTAGTGATAAAAGTTTTAATAACAGTCAAAACGGTGTCTTTTTCTTCGTTATTTAATTTGCTCCATAGTTCTAAAAGATGTTTTTCTTCTTCTGTTATTGGATATAGATTTTCATCATTGTCAACAAATAATTGAGATAATGATATGCCTAGAACTTCGCATACTTGACAAATGGAAGAAAGGCTAGGTTCATAATTTCTTTTACTATACCAATTCCTAATGCAAGCGTCTGAGATATTAGATCTTTTTGCTAATTCATAAATTGAAATATGTCTTGAATTCAACTCATTCAAGATTTTATTCTTTATTCTAGTTATTGTTTTATTATTCATAAGTTTTACCTAAATATAATAATAACTTATTTATTTAATAAAATTAAATAGTATCGCCTTTATATTTATATAGTTATAACTATATATAATTATAGTAAATTATAGAAAATTTATTTTAAAATTACTAGGTAAAATACAAAGGAGGAAATTATGAATATAGAAGAATTAAAAGTCATTTTAGAAAATTGTCGCTTTAATAGACAATATATTTCGGCAAAAAAGAGAGATCTTGATACGGTTAGCCACTTTTTGCAAAATAATGGTTATGACAACATTTTTAATCAGAAACAAAAGCAAATTGAAGATGTATTACAGGAGATGATGGGTATTGAGGAGGCTATTCAATTTCTTAAGCAACCTTATAAAACTGTGATATATATGAGATATGTTGATAATTTTACTATGGAACAAATCGCTGATAAGCTTAATTATTCATGTCCTAGGATTTATCAGTTACATAGCACAGGTTTAAAGAATTTGCTAGACATAGTAAACGAAAGAGATATTGATTTAGTTCTGTAAGTTTAAGGATTGTATTAATAGAGTTCTTTATTAAGGATTATTAAAAGTTATAAGGCATTATAAAAAATTATTATTATAATCATTTGTGAAAGGAGGAAAAAGAAAAAAAATAAGTCGATTAACAAGGAGAAAAAATGGAAAATGAAGTTCTTTTAAATTTAAAAGAGGTTTCAATTGTGAGTGTTATAATTGCAGTTATCATTTTTGGCTTAACTATGTTGATAAAATGGCCAATTAAGAAAGCAACAGCCAAACTTGAAGAAAATAAGCGAAAAGCGGTAAACACGGTAATTGTTTTTATTCCAATGTTTTTATCCTTTATTTTAAATGCATTATATTACGGAGTATTTTGTAAAAATTGGTTTACCAATATGATGCTAGACGGAATGCTTAATTCATATTTGCTAGCACTTGGAATTTATGCAATATATTCAAAAATTGTTATATTAATAAAGGGAGCAAAAAACAGCGAAACCAATTCAAATTTAAGCAAAGAAACTGTTGAATTTTTAAAGGCAAATATAAAAACAATTTCAAAAGCTCTAAAATTAGATGAGAAAAATTTGATTGAAATTGTATCGCAAATAGAAAAAATGGTTAATTTGCGAGAGGAAATTTCGTGCAATTCAATGATGCAAGACATTTCGTCCATTGAAAATTTAGATAAACAAATTTGTGAGCTAAAAATAAATAAGCAAAAATTAGAGGACTCGATAAAGAAATCAAAGAGCGATTTAGAAATTTATAAAAATAATTTAAATAAAAAAGGAGAATGAAAATGTCAGAAAAAACTTATGAGATTAGATTTAAAGATCGACAACCTACATTCCCAGGTCGTAAAAAGTTAACAATTGTAAATCAACAGGGGAATGTTCTTATTGTTGATGAGGTCTTTGCAGATGAACCTTCTGAAGAGGGAACAAAAATAAATGCTAACTTAATGAACGAGTTAGATAGAAGAACTTTTTATGCGGAAGATGCTAAAAGTGTTGCCGATGAAGCCAAGGTAATCGCGCAAGAGGCAAAGGAATTTGTCATTACAAGTTCAAAAGGAACTGTGATTTATGTTAATAATAAGGCGGTAGAAACATTTGATATGGATACGAAGGCAAACGCTAGTGATTTAAATTCGGCAGAAACTAGAGTTGCAAATCTAGAACAAAAACTTTCTAAGGTTAAGTATGATTCAAATTTTGCGATAGATGCACCAGTGAAAATTAATTCAGATTTAAATATTACAGGAAATATTTATATCAATTAGAGGTAAAATATGGCTATTTCAGATAAAATTTATATAAAAGTGAATGAAAATAATGTGTATAATTCCAATGGTTCTTTTAAAAGTTTAAAACAAATACATACTGTTAATTCGAATTTGATTCCCCAGGAAAATTTGGATAGATATCTACATCCAGTGCTTAATCCTTTCGGATCTGGATGTAATGCTTTTAGGCCGATATATAGTAACGATACTTCAAAATTTGTAAATAACGAAGAAGGTATTAATATGTTATTTGACGATTTAGGAGACGGACAAACTCCTATATTATCACAACGTCTCTTTAAAGCGGGGAAGGATTATCCAATTATGCACCCATACATGGTAGAAATTCTTGATTATTTTTCAAAACTCAGAACCAAAGTAGCATTGACGGATGGAACATATAAATTAAATAAATATGGTTGCGAAACAACATCATTTATAAAAAATGTTGGAATTATTGAGATCCAAGGTGCTGGAGGTGGCTCTGGCGGGACAAATAATAAGAACTCAGATTGTGCTGGTGGCGGAGGAGGTGGACGCGAGTCCCA
>CANQBU010000135.1 GCA_947589615.1 uncultured Clostridia bacterium
CATACAATGCAAGCAACCGTTATCCAGAAATATTTGCGTGATTGCTTTTCATCGAGAATTTTTCTATTCTCAATATCTTCATCACTGACAAGCTCATCAAGTGTTGTTCCAAAAACTTTTGATAGCAACCTAAGGCTTTCCAAACTTGGATAGCCCATATCCGTTTCCCATTTTGAAATGGCGGTTCTGGACACAAATATTTTTTCTGCCAATTCGTCCTGTGTAATATTGTTGTCTTTTCGTAGCTTTTTTAATTTTTCACTAAATTTCATTTTCGACCTCCTGCCACTATTATACAACAAGAAATCTCATTTTTGACGACACTTTTACTCACATTAAGCTATGTAAATAAAATTTTCTACAAATCCATTGTGTTGTCAAACTTTTTCGTTCGATAGAGTCATAAGTAAATCACACAAAGGAGAGATGTTTCTTTACGAACAAAATAGTAATTAAAAAAGACTAAGTAATTTGCCCAGTCTTTAATTTATTTCAACCACTGTTTTTTCCTATGTCTAACAATAGCGAAAACAATCCATCCAACAAGTAAAGCTGCAGCCGGAACAACGATTGCTAGCCAAATCAAACTCTCTTGCCTTTGATTATCTAGTAGATTTTGTTGCTCTTCTTCAATGATAATTTCAAATGTAAGTTCAGTTGTTTCGTAACTATTTGCATCACTGCCCTTGTAAATTGCTTTTGCAATCATCTTGGTTTCTGAGATAATTTGGAGAGAATCCTCAACCCACTCAAAATCATTTGGCAACTCAATTTCTGACAAATCTTCAAAATGATTGTGTAACTTCAATTTTGTTTCAACTTTTGGTTGTTTAGCTTGTGAAATCGTAAAAAATAGTTCTTTTGTGCCTGTATAAGCATTTATACCTTTAACAATAACGCTTGCTTGACCAGCAAAAGTATTATTTTTATATTCCACTTCATAGTCAATGCCTTTCAAAAGGATAAAAACTCCATCTCTTGCGACTACATTCGGTGTCTTTTCAAGTCCATCATAGACAAACGAGGTTGCGTCAAGGAATAACTCTGTTAACGATGAAATTTCCAGCTGTGGCTCTCGAATTATTGTTATTTGCATCTGGGTATTGATATAATTATTTGCATCTAGACCAGTGTAAATTGCTGTAGTTTTGAAATTATTGCTTTCTATGTCAAAATTTGGCGTTTCCCATGCCCAGTTATTGCAATTTAAGGATATTTGATTCAAGTTTTTAATTCTGTAACTAACAATAAATGTTCTATTTGGCATTTCTTTTGGCCACTCTGCTTTTTGAATCTCAAAAGTTTGCCTTACTTCACCAAAATAGCTTCCATTCCCTTCGACAATAATTGTGGCAATTCCCGCATTTGTGTTGTTTTCAAATGTTAAAGTGTAGTCGATACCAAAGTGTAACTCGGTGCTGTCATATAAAACTTTCACTTCTGGAACGATTGGTTCTCCTGTGTAAACACAATTATCAATGATTTCCACTACTGCTGATGAGATATCAATGTCAGCAGGTGGCTTTTCATTGATTTTGTTAACATTAACACTGTAAGTTGTATTCTGATAAAAATCTTTGTCTTTCCCAACATAAATCATTGAAACTGCATTAATTCCATTTTCAAGTTTTTGGTTTTCGTTAGCCCACTGCCAATCAGTAGGAGTTGGGATATCGCTCAAATTTGTTTTGTCATTGTAAACAACAATCGTTTCATTTATTCTACCTGGTGGGTCTTTGGCTTTTGCAACTTCAAAATAAGTTGTTCTTGTGCCTTGATAGTTGCCCGTGCCAACAATTTTTATTGCTGTCTTGCCAGGTGCAGTTATGTTTAAAGCCTCCACCAGATAATCTTGCCCGTTTTCAAGCAAATCACCATCCAAATAAACTTGCACCTCTGGGACTAGCTGCTCGCCTTGTGCATAATAGACAAGTCGATTTACAATTTCCACCCTAGCAAATTTTAAGTCATTGCTTGGCTCGGTTGTTCTATCCACGGTATTGGTTATTGCCCTTATTTTTGCTGTTTTACTAACGGAAGAACTATCGGCATAATAATTGCTGCTTTTAAAGCTAATCCATTGATTATTCTCAAGATAATAAGTCATATCATTGATTGAGTTGTTGTAATCAACCGCACACTTAACCGAAACCGATGCACCATTATTCCCTGTGCACCTAATCACAATTGAAAAATATTCGCCTTGCTCAAGATTTATTGGCTCTTGTAGATCTATAGTGTGCATTCCATTTCGCATTATTTTTGTATTCATGCTTAGGGCCGGATCGCCTTGCTCTGGATTGTTGATTTTGTCATTAACATTGCCAGGATTTACCGTTAAGTTTTTGTATATCTTAACATTTACGTCTAAATTATCCTCTGGCACATATATCATAACGGCCTTTAATTGTTCCTGCTTTGTAGGGCTTGAGAGTTTTGCCTCATAAATGGCCGCTTGAGCATCGCCTGCTTTTTTTGCCATATTTACTGTTACATTCCCGTCATAGTGATAGATATTTTGATAGTCCTTTTGCATTGCCACGTCAATAGAATATAAACCACCTATTGGTTGCTCGTAGGAAATGTAAAAGTAACCTTCATCTCCCATGTATTTTCCCCAACTATTTTTGATTATCCACGCACCGCCACTAGATGGTTTCTTTGGCTTGAACTCCGAAATTTCTATTGTGTCATCCCAGCCCACAATGATTGAAGTATGGTTTGACTGGGCATTTGGGCTATAAAATTTTATTTCAGATGGCCCCGCATAATTAAATGCGACCGCTCCATATTGTAAAATGGCACGCTTGATTGAATTTTTATCACTGGAAATACTTTGATAACTCTTAACATAATATTTGGATTGTTGAAGTGCACTTTTAATTTTATTCACATCAACGCTAGTGTTAAAATTATTTTCATCTAACAATGTGTAGCCTTGCGTCATAATTGAAAAAGCACTTGCAGCACCAGAATCGCCCTGATTCCAATTTCCATAATTATATGTGTCATTTGTTGTTAAAAGTAATGGATCTTGGCTTCCATCACGGACATGACGATTATATGCTGTTATTGTTTCATCAAGGTCAAGAGTTTGATTTGTTTCGTCTTGGTCTATTCCGTTACGCAAAATACTTGCCTCTGCCGCTCCAACCGCCGCAAATGCCCAGCAAGTATTTTTACTATATTGGTTTCTTACAGGTGTTATGTAATCATATTCTCTTCCATCAAATTTATCAAGTTTTGTTGCCCAATGATCAAGTTGACCATCACTTGCATCTTGGAGTTCTTTAAGGTTTTGTGGAGCCTCATCTTGGAAAACCTCTTCTTCCTGTGCAGATGCACTTGCAAAATTGACCTGATAATTAAAAGAAAAAATACCCACACCTAGTGAGAGCAAAATCATTGAACAAAAAATCATAATAGGTAAAAAGTATTTTTTCATATTCTCCATTAATTATTTTACAAAAAGTCACGGTCAAAAGTCAATAAAAATTTTAACCTTGTTATCACCATCTCTTTCTCTTACGCCTTATAATCGCATATATCCCCCAGCCAATAAGCAGAAGAACAACAGGAACGGCTATTGCAAGCCATATCAAATTGTTTGTTTCAGGCTCGTTTTGTAGCACATCAACAACAATTTCAAAATAAATTTCTTTTGTTACATAGTTGTCAGCATCATCGCCAACATAAATCGCCTTTGCTGTCATTCTACCTGAAGCAATTTCCATACTTTCATCTG
>CANQBU010000136.1 GCA_947589615.1 uncultured Clostridia bacterium
TAGCGAGGTAGACATAAGAAGAAAAAAGATAGAGGATTTAATAGAAAAAGGTGAAATTCCATATAAAGATAAATTTGAAAGAACATGCACAATAGAAGAAGCACGAGATAAGCTTGGAGAAAGAGTAAAAATAGCTGGGCGAATTATTTTTAAGCGTGTAATGGGTAAATTCGGGTTTATCCAAATAAGAGATTTTAAAGCAAAAATTCAAGTTTCAGCCGGTAGAAATGAATTGAATGAAGAAGATTATGATTTTTATAAAAAAATGATTGATATTGCCGATTTTGTCGGAGTTGAAGGTGAAGTTTATTTAACACAAACAGGCGAAGTTACAGTGAGATGCGAAAAAATAGTATTACTTTCCAAAACGTTGCCATGGACTTAGCGATACTGAAACAATTTATCGTCAACGTTATCTTGATTTAATTTCTAATGAAAATTCGCGAAAAGTTTTTATGACTAGAAGTAAAATAATTTCATTTTTAAGAAGATATTTGGAGGATAACGGATTTATAGAAGTTGAAACTCCAATTTTACAAACAAGTGTTTCAGGGGCTAGTGCAAAACCATTTTTTACTCATCACAATGCTTTAGATATTGAATGTAATTTGAGAATTGCAAAGGAATGCTGGCTGAAACAGTGTATTAGCGCAGGATTTGATAAAGTATTTGAAGTTGGAAAAGATTTTAGAAATGAAGGCATGGATACCGTTCATCTACAAGAATTTACACAGGTTGAATGGTATGCTTCTTATTGGAATTATGAGGATAATATTAAATTTTTCCATGATTTAATCTTAAAACTTTTAAATGAGTGCTTGGAAACAACTAAAATTAATTATCAAGGTAAAGAAATCGATTTTGCGCTTGATTGGGATCGAATAGACTACGTTGCAAAAATGAAAGAATTACTAGGATTTGACTTCTTATCAGTAAATGATGTTGATGAGTTTAAAGCAAAGGTGGTAAATAAGGGATTATATTCATTAAAAGAGTTAGAGGAATGTAAGACGGTAAGAACGCTTATCGACTACATTTATAAAAGACACATTAGAAATCTTATAGTAAACCCTACAATTATTTATAATTATCCAGCTGTTTTGTTACCATTAGCTAGAAGAAATGATGCTGATTCGAGAATTGTAGATGCATTTCAAGTGGTTGCCGGTGGAGCGGAATTGGTAAAGGCATATTCTGAATTGGTTGATCCAAAAATTCAAAGGCAATTACTTGTTGAACAACTTCAAGAAAAGGCACTCGGAGATGAGGAGACGATGGATGTCGATGAAGATTTCTTATTGTCAATGGAGCATGGAATGCCTCCAATATCTGGTTTGGGCTTTGGAATAGACAGATTTCTTCAATTCATATTTGATTTACCAAATATAAGAGATACAGTCCTTTTCCCAACAATGAGGTAAAAATGGAGATTCAAGAAATTGTTTATAATTTAAACACATTGTTTCCAAATCCAAAATGCGAACTCAATTTCAATTCGAAATATGAACTTCTGGTAGCTGTTATACTATCAGCACAATGCACAGATAAAAGAGTGAATATAGTTACAAATGAATTATTTAAGGAATTTAATACACCATATAAAATGGTAAAACTTTCAATAGAAGAATTAGAAAACAAAATTCATTCTTGCGGATTTTATCGCAATAAGGCAAAAAATATTTTATCTATGAGCCAAGATTTGATTGACCGCTATGGGGGAGAAGTTCCAAGCAATAAAGAGGATTTGCAGACATTGGCTGGAGTGGGGAGAAAAACGGCAAATGTAGTTTATTCTGAAGGATTTAATGGAAACGCTATAGCAGTTGATACTCACGTTTTAAGAGTATCGAATAGGTTGGGACTCGTAAAAACAGAAAATCCTTTAATCTGTGAAAATGAACTTATGAGGATTTTTGATGAAAGAGATTGGAGTAGGTTGCATTTACAATTCGTCTTATTTGGAAGATATGTCTGTAAATCTCAAAATCCGCAATGCGATAGGTGTCCTTTTAAGAATATGTGCGTATATTATAATAAACAAGCAGATTAACAGTATAATGTGTGTTGTATGTTAGACATAATACAAGATGAGGTAATTCTATGTTTTTAGATAGAACAAAGATTTTTAAAACAAACAGCCGATGGAGGTCCAGATGGCGGAGAAGGAGGTAAGGGCGGAGATGTTGTTTTTCGTGCAACAAAAGATTTAAATACATTATATGATTTTAGATTTCATAAAAAATTCTATGCCGCTAATGGTGAAAATGGCGCATCTCGCTTGAAAACCGGTGCAAATGGGAAAGATATTGAAATTAAAGTCCCTTGTGGGACTGTTTTATTGGACGGAGAAAGTGAAAAGATAATTGCTGATTTATATGAAGATGGAATGAGGTTTGTTGCTTTAAGGGGCGGCAGTGGGGGACATGGTAATGCTTACTATAAGTCTTCTATAAAAAAAGCACCACATTTTTCTCAACTAGGTGAAGAAACGAAACCTAAAGAGGTGATACTTGAATTAAAGACCATTGCCGATGTTGGACTTGTAGGTTTTCCAAATGCAGGTAAGTCAACTTTGTTGTCATGCATCTCAAATGCAAATCCTAAAATAGCTAATTATCCTTTTACAACGCTTTATCCTAATTTGGGAGTTTGTGAAGTGAGGGGAAATGCATTTGTTGTTGCAGATATTCCTGGATTAATTGAGGGAGCAAGTGAGGGACAAGGATTAGGACATTATTTCTTAAAACATATAGAAAGAGTTAGACTTATTGTTCATTTAGTAGATATTTCTCAGTGTGATGGAAGAAATTTTATTGATGATTATGAAAAGATTAATAAGGAATTAGAACTATATAGTGTTGAGTTATCTAAAACGCCGCAAATTGTAGTTTTAACCAAAATTGATTTAATAGACGAAGAAACCTTGAAAGAAAGAGAAGATGCTTTTAAGGAAAAATATAATATAAATTTTCTTACAATTTCTTGTGCAACTTTTTCAGGTATTGATGAACTAAAGTTGCAAATTTTAGAGAAATTAAGCAAAATACCAAAGAAACCGCCATTGCAAGTGGAAGTGGTAGATTTTGATATAAAGGATAGGGAATCAATTATAATATCGCGTGATGACGAAGGGGCTTTTGTTGTCTCGGGCGGGAAAATAGATGATTTTGCAAGAGGTATTGTTCTTTCTGATACAAGATCATTTGCATATTTTCAACGCAGGCTTGAAAGTATGGGAATTATTGAAATGTTAAAAGAAAAAGGATTAAAAAGTGGACATATTATAAAAATCAAGGATATTGCCTTTGAATATGTAGAATAGTTATAAAATAATAATCAATTTAAGGAGTGTCAATATGATTACAACAAAACAAAGAGCGCTTTTACGCGGGCTCGGAAACGCACTTGACCCTGTTATGCAAGTCGGGAAAGAGGGATTTAGTGATGGTGCAAAAGAGACATTGAATGGATTGTTGGAGGCAAGGGAACTTGTAAAAATAAAAGTTTTAAAAAATTGTGATATTTTGCCAAAAGATTTGATGGTAATTATATGCAAATCTCTGAATGCAGAACCAGTCCAGGTGATAGGATGGGTATTAATTGTCTATAGAAGATCTTCAAAAAAAGATTTCAAGCATATTGAATTAATTTAATTAAATCAACTCGCGGCTTACTTTTTTGTTATATTTTGGATTAATATATGATATTAGTGCAAATAACAATAAAAGTGTTGCT
>CANQBU010000137.1 GCA_947589615.1 uncultured Clostridia bacterium
GGCGGAAGCGAACAGCGCACTCGAAACGATCGGGCAACAGGCGTTCGCCGGCGCAACGGCGGTTTCCAAATACGGCACGATAACCACGATCTCCATTCCCGATAGCGTAACGGAGATCAAAACGAAAGCGTTTGCTTACAACCCTATTTCTTCGCTCACCTTCGGAACATGCGAAGGCGTCCTTACGGTCGGCGAGAGCGCATTCGACGGCTCTACTGCCGCAGACGGTTTGAACACGGCGACGACGCTTACGCTTCCCGCAGATATCAATATCGGCAAGGCCGCGTTCAAGAATTGGAGAGTATTGACGACGCTCACGTTCCGCACGGCTCCCGGCGCGGCGACCTCTTCGTTTACGGTAGGGGAGAGCGCGTTTGAAAACGCGTACGTGCTCACGTCTCTCGCCATTCCGAACGGCGCAACTGCGATCGGCAAGAAGGCGTTCGTAAATGCAAAGGAACTCACGTCCCTCACCATTCCCGCAACCGTTCAGACGATCAACGAAAGTGCGTTTGATACCGCGGAAAAACTTTTGACGCTCACTCTTCCCGAAGGCGTAACGACCATCGGCAAGAAGGCGTTCTATGCGACGCGCGCGCTCACCTCGGTCACCATTCCCACGACCGTAACTTCCATCGCGGATGAAGCGTTCAACGGCTCGCACAATCTTGCCTCGGTCACGTTTACGCCGGGCGGTTCCACGGGGCTTACCATCGGGAAACAAGCGTTTGCCGCAACTTCCGTGGTTGGTATTTCCAGCAAGGTCGAAGATAAACTCACAAGCTTCGAGTTCCCTGCGCGCACCACGTCCATCGGTTCAGGCGTGTTCTTCAAGCGTGAATTTTTGAGTTCGATCACCTTTGCGGAGCCCGCAGAGGGCGAGCCTACGCTTGATTTGACATTTGCGGCCGGGGCGCTTTCCAGCTTAGTAAGTGGGACTGGCTCCCATGACACCTCGACGAACACCCCCAGTAGCTATGTGCACCCGGTCATTCCCGTTACAAGCCTCGTCATTCCCGCGCGCACCACGTCCATCGGTGTAAAGGCGTTTGCAGGGCTCTTCGAACTCACTTCCCTCGTGTTCGAGGATGGCATCAGGGCGACGGAGATCCCGGATTATACGGTATGGGGGAGCTACAAACTGCAGACGCTCACCATTCCCGAAGGGATCCAAACGATCAAACAATATGCGTTTGGACTTCCCAATGGTGCGCCCGACGGTACCAGCAACGATCATGTGCCGACCTATAAGTATAAAAAACTTACTCCTATCGAGGGCGGCACGGGCTATCAGTCCGAGGATGCCACGATGGACAACGCCTACAATACTACATTGAAGACGCTCGTGATCCCCTCCACGGTAAAGACGATCGGGATATATAATTTCGACAACCTCGTGGCTTTGGAAGAACTCCGCTTTGCCGACCTCGGGGAGGACGCCGCGTCCGGCGGCGCGCAGATGGATATCGGCGCTTCATGCTTTGGTATCAATATGGTGAATGGGACGATCGATGCAACGGTAAAAGCAAAACTTGCGGAGTTGTCGGTTTATATCGGTTCAAGCGTTAAGAAGATCCAAAACAACTTTGGTAACCATACCAAGTTAAAGTCGCTCACCTTCAGCGATAAGAGCGGATTGACGGAAGTTGGAACCAAAGTATTCGGATACTGCACCGATCCCACGATCACGACCGTGGAACTCCCCGCGTCGCTCACCACAATCGGCGACAACTCGTTTATAGGACTTTCGAGCCTCACGTCCTACACCGTTGCGAGCGGCAGCGCGAATTTCGAGGCAGAGGAGGGTGTGCTCTATACGAAGGCCGCCGAGCCGGCCGCACAGCGGACCATCGTGCGCTATCCCGGGAGCAAGGCCGAAGCCACATTTGATTTGCATGACGCCATCGTCGGCAAGTTTGGGTTTGCCGGGAACGCGAGCATCCAAACGCTGAATATCGGCGAGAACGTCACGCTGGACGACTCGGCGTTCAAGTTGGCTTCGGGACTCAAGACGCTCAATATCAACAACCAACCCACCTATGCTTCGGGCGCCAAGTACTTCTTCGCCGAGTGCTACAACCTTCAAACCGTCAACATCGCTTCGGGCGTCACCACGTTGGGCGCCTATATGTTCCAGATGTCCGCCCATCCCGGTGGTACTGACGATCAGTCGATTGACGCGCAGACGGCGTTCACCACCATCAACGGACTTGAAAATATCACCACGTATGCCGAGCGCGCGTTCTATCATTGTAGCAACCTGAACTTCGGCACCAATTTCAAGCTCAATGACGCTGTTACCGAATTGCCGCAATATGTTTTTGACTATTGCAAGAACTTGACGAAAATCGACCTGAATAACGCGACTACGATCGCGAATTACGCTTTCGCTTATACGGGGCTCACCGAGATAGATCTCACGGACGTGACGTCGATCGGGACTTTCGCGTTCCAAGCCACCGCGTTGACAAGCGTCACTTGGCCTGATGCGATTGGTACAATTCCCAACTCTTGCTTTGCGAATTGCGCTTCTCTTACGAAGCTGATTATCCCCAGCGAGACGTTAGTGAATCTCAATAACGTAAACGCGTTGAACAATACGCCCTTGAAGACGGCGGGTAGCAGTGCGCGCATTGTCGTTCCCGATAGTCTTGTGACGCAATACAAGGCGGCGACCAACTGGAGCACTACGCCCATCAAAGATTTTATCGTGGGCAGCACCGAATACACCATTACCTTTGCGAAGGCGGACGATCTGAAGGGCGCCGCTTCGGCCACGATCCCCGAAAAGGCCGCAACGGATTATAAGTATGCGACCTATACGCTTCCCGCAGCGAATGAGACGGGCATCGATGAAAATTACTACCTCGCGTGGATAATCGGCGAAGAGGAATATCTGCCCGGCGCGACCATCACCCTTGACGGCGCAGAGACGTCGCTCACCGCAACGCTCACCGCCGTGAAATATGCCACCGTCACCTTCTCTTGGGGCGAAGGCGTGACGGACGCAGTCGGAAATCCTCCGGAATCCCTCAAGGTCAAGCACGGCACGATCGCCGATCCCAATACCTTGCCTCAGCGCCCGGGCTATGCCTTCGTCGGCTGGAAGAAGCGGGGCGCAGAAGGCCTCTGGAACTTTGAAACGGACGTTGTGGACGGAGATATCACCCTCGACGTCGTCTGGGGCAAAGAGATCGACGTCACCTTCTCTTGGGGCGACGGCGTGACGGACGTTACGGGCGAACTTCCGGAAGCGACGAAGGGTAATCAGGGCTTTACGGTGGCCGACCCCGACGTGACGCCCACCCGCGAAGATTATGTGTTCAAGGGTTGGAAGAAGAGCGGCGCCGAAGATACCGAACTGTGGAACTTCGAGGAAGATACCATCCCGCTCGACGCGGAGAGCATTCAGTTCGTCGCCGTTTGGGAGAAGAAAACGACCGTGACCTTCTCTTGGGGCGATGAGGCATCCGACGTTGAAGACGCGGTTCCCACGGAACAAAAAGTTGCCAAGGGCGGCAAAGTGACCGATCCCAACGCCGCGCCCACCCGCGAAGGGTTCACCCTCAAGGGCTGGAAGAAGAAGGGCGACGACGATAGCGCGCTTTGGAACTTCGGCACGAGCACGGTTCCCGAAGAGGGCGATACGCTCGAACTCGTCGCCGTTTGGGAAGCGACATTAGAGGGATAACCCTTCCGCTCAAAACTGCATAAACAGTTCCCTA
>CANQBU010000138.1 GCA_947589615.1 uncultured Clostridia bacterium
CTATTACAAATACAATGCAGATTTAAACGAATATGAAGTTTTCGTTGAGGGAATAGCCGTAGACCACTTTGCTTCTGAAACGGCTGCACAAAATTATATAAAATCTTCATCTATAGTTGAATATCAGATTTATGCCGAAATAAGCTTTACAACTTCGGGCGGAAGTATACCAAAATACTATGCAACCGATGCATCAAATTACTCCACTAGCGACAAAGGATATTTAAGATTCTTTGAAGCAAATGGACATTTTGGCTCAATTGATACAACAAAAGAACTTACTGAAATATATCAGAAAGGAACTTATGTAGTAACAATTTATCAAGCTACTAATGCCGGCACAACAAGCAAATTCTATACATTATATAAGTTTGGATTTGAAATAATCTCTCAGGCTCCAAGTTTTGATATAACCAATGCTGAAGGATTAGCTTTAACTAACACATCTCAACCTAATGTCTACTATACAAATTCAAATTCGCTTACATTCTCTTGGCAAATTCCAACCAATGAATATCAAGCGAGAATTGATGAAGAACATATTTCCATTGTTACAAATCCAAGAAATATCAATTTCTCATATACATCTACCGATGGCAAAGGCGGCTATATTGTTGATAATAACGGCTCAAAATATTTCACAATTGATGTTTCAAGTCTTCTTGAAGTAAACAACTCAAGCATAGCAGTGACAATGCAGTATTACGGACACAATTCAAAATATTACTCGACTTTGACAAAGACCATTTACTTTGATAAAAGTGCCCCTACTCAAAACTTGCAATACCTTATGGGGCTTACAGAAAGTGCAACAAATCGAACAATTTCCACAAACTATCAATTATTATATATGAGGAAATATTATAATTATAAGGGTGAAGAAGTTTCCCTTAATAATGATTTAAAAAATCTAGAAAATGTGAGCTATACCTATTCGCCCGATACAGGAAACTTTAAATACTTCAGTTATAATGTCACTACAGATTTCTTTACAGATACATTGAGGCAGACAATTGTAAACGCAGCAAGTGATAACTACAACACACAAAATGTTTATTATAATCCTGTGCCAAATTTAAGAGATTACTCTCAGGTTGATAAAGATTCATTTCCAACCCGAAACTATGACTACATAAGCACATCTTTTGAACCAACCTTGCAAAGAGGTTACTATGAAATTGTTGAAACCGATTATGCTGGGAACATGACTGTTTACCTTGTAAATCTTGTAAATTCAACCGATCCAAATGACCAAGGAGCACCGACAGACGCCTTCACTTATGAAAATAACATTTTGAAAGATCAAGGTGAAAGTAAAACAGTTGATGAAAGCGAAATTTACGATGGCGTCAATATTTATTCTCGTAGCGGATTTACTCTTACAAACATAAACTACAAATCAGATAGTTGGGAATTCTTCACTCTTCAACTTGCTGACGGGAATTCCATTCGATATATGAAATCTCCTTGGCTTGATAACAGTCAAATTTTTAGGCTTAGTTTCCCGGATGGAGGACTCGCCTTCTCGCAAACAAGCCTGTCTTCTCTCTTCGAAAATGTTGAATCCTCAAGCAGAAAACATACTCTTGTCTTGACAGATAGAATCACCGGTGTCAATGTTACGGTTTATATTACAATCATGGATGCAACGCTTTCTTGGAAAAAGGGCGAAGATATTACAAAGACCTCTGCAATACTTGAAATAGACATCCCAACAGAGGCTCAAATTGCAAGCACACAATATGGATATATCTACCCTGTAAAAATCTCAATCTTCCAGTTTGATACAGAAGACACCGTAACACCTTGGAAAACTCTAATGGTTGCTACCCAAAACCCTTATTTGAATTGGGAACCTAAAAGTGATTATATTAAATTTGACAATATTCAAAACAATACACTCCTTCAAATAGTTATCAACCTTGGTGACAAGGCCTCTCAAAAAATCAAATACATAATTGAAGATAACTTTGGGTCTAGTATTACCATTATTCAACTTGCAAATGAGGTAAGTTATCAAGAAATTTCAGGTAAAAATACCGTCTATACAATTAACGAAAGTGAAGACACAACCATTACCTATCTTTCTTCCGATGATATAAATTTCTCGTTCAATCAACTTCTTTATAAGGTTAGCGTTTTCAATAAAGACGGAATTAAATTGTATGACGAAAGCACACAGCATGAGTCAATTACATCTTCTGTCGATTACAACACAAATATAACCAAATTAACATTTACTCACCCAGAACATTTCTATGATGAATATTATAAAGTTGTTGTTTATGATTCGGAATCTAACGAGGAATTAAGAACATTACACATAAGAATTTACAACAAACTTCCATTTAGAACGCAAAATACAGCAGATATAAATAACGGTGGCATTATATTCCTAGATAAAGACCACCTTCCTATCGAAGAAAAAAATATTGGAAGTGTTCTTAATTACCGTGTTAATTTCAAGGGCAAAGATTACTTTGCCACTTGCGAAACTATTGCAACCTTCTCGCACAATGTTACATTGCGTTTCTATGACGGAGGACTTCTTAACTATGACGGTAATTACTCATTTAAAGACGGATACCCTTACACTGTTTATCTTTCAAGTGATGATGGATTGACATGGGAAAATATCAATAATGTTAATTCTGACTATACTGGTTATACCATTTCAGGGGTTGGCGATTATAAAATTCTTATTAAATATGACGATATAGAATACGACGGTGTTAAAATATTCCCTGATTTATGTAAGATCTTCACTGTTACAATTCTCGATTCATCAACCTCATCTTACTATGTCACCGTTGACGGGAATATCATTGAAAGAAGCAACGAAAAATATCGTTCCGCTGGCACAGACAATACTATTAAAGATTTTGAAATCACCTATATTGTTCCGGTAGATTATTCTGATAGACTAAATAGAGTGCGTGTCACAGTAAACGAAGAATTAAAAGGTGTATTAACACCTCTCGGCGAGGATAGAACAGGCACTGATGTCGTAGTTGAAAAATATCGCTACTCTTCAACAACAGGTATAAACTATTTCGCAATTATCTACATTGCAGAAACAAATAACTTTGTTGAAACATTCACCCATGATTTTTCTCTTGATGGCGATACCCCAATTAAAGATCGAAATTCAGAAACTATTGTTGTAAGCGATTCGCCTGAACAAGAAGTAAAAGCCAACTACAACAAACTAAAACTTACTTTCTCTTCTTTCTATGGAATCCAATCAAATAAAATCAACATCGAAATTCTAAAATTATTTAATGGTCAGTATGTTGAAATTAAAAGTCCAGTTTATCCAAAAGACGATACATTATCATTTGTTTATCTCGACAGAGCGGGTTCCTATAGAATAAGGCTTTATGACTCTTGCACTCCTGCAAATGTTCAAACTTTCGCAAACAGTAAATATTTCAGCTTGACTTTCTTAAACTATGTTCCATTTATCGTCAGTCAAACGAAAGGAACTGGAGAAGATGCTGTGACAACTGTTACCGAACCAATCAATAAAGCTGTTTATAATGGAAATGTAACCATCCAACCTACAAATGTTTCAAACTACTATCTAGGAAGTATACCTTTAAAAATTAATGCAACATTGAATGGCAATCCTTACACAGATTAT